>CALAHL010000141.1 GCA_937891725.1 uncultured Rhodospirillaceae bacterium
CTGTCGTCGACGATCAGGCCGGTGGCAAGGATCAGGGCCAGAAGGGTCAGGATATTGATCGAAAATCCGAGCAGCCAGATCGCCGCGACCGAGCCCACAAGTGCTATCGGGATCGAGACGCAGGGAATCAGCGTGGCGCTGGGCGACCCCAGGAACAGCCACAAGGTCGCCACCACGATCAACACCGCCAGCGCCAGACTGAACAGAACTTCCTCGACCGAACCCCGGATGAACAAGGCGTCGTCGGAGGTGATGATGACCTCCAGGTTTTCGAACCGGGCGTTCAGTTGGTCGGTCACCTCTCGGATGTCATCGGAGATCTGGATCGTATTGGACTGGGCCTGCCGGACGACGCCGAGGCCAATCACCGGTGCCGCGTTCACCCGAACAAGGCTTTCGGCCTCCTCCGGTCCGAAGAACACCTGCGCCACATCGCCGATGCGCACTGGGTCCCGGATGATGATCGCTTCGACCTCGGCCGCGTTTTCGACGGTCGCGTCGGCCCGGACCAGCAGCTCCTGGTCGTCGGACGCGAAGCTGCCGGTCGGAATGTCAAAGGGCGCGTTCTCCAGCACATCAATCACGTCGGTGACCGACATCTGGTAGGCGCTCAACCGCATCGGGTCGAGGACCACCCGAAGAAGCCGCTGGCGGTCGCCGAACAGGGTCACATCGGCGACGCCTTCGACCGAGATGAATTCCGGAATGATGTCGTTCTCGACGATCCGGGTCAGTTCGTCCTGGTCCATGCCGTCTGCGCGGACCGCCAGCCGCATGATCGGGGAGGCATCGGCATCCGCCTTGACCACGACCAGCTGCTCGATCTCGTCCGGCAAATCCCGCTGCACCCGGCTGACCGCTTCCCGCACGTCGGACGCCGCGGTGTCCAGATCGGTGCCCGGACCGAACTCGGCCCGCATGCGGAAATTATTCTCTTCGCTGGAGGACCGGATCTCCTTCACCCCGCTGACCCGTGCCACCGCCCCTTCGACCAAGCTGGTGACTTCCCGGTCCATGGTTTCGGGCGACGCGCCCTGCAGGATGCCACGCACGGTGACGATCGGCCGATCCACATTCGGCAGTTCCCGGACCTCGACCGCCAGGACTGCCGCGACGCCCGCTAGCGCGATCAGCAGATTGAGCACCATCGCCAGCAGCGGCCGCCGCACGCTGAGCGCCGGTAAATCGTTAAGAGCGAGGCCGGAGGTGGCCGGTGCTGACGGTTCGGACTCGGACTCACGGGCCTCGGTCATGATCCGGTGCCTTCCAGCCGGGCCGGGATCGCCGGCTCGGGGCTCCCGTCCTCTGCGATGATCTCAACCTTACTGCCGGGCCGCATCCGATGCAGGCCCTCAATCACAACCGGAGTGCCCGGTTCAATCGCACCGTCGACCAGAACCTCGGCCTGCTGCCGTTGAACGATCAGAACCGGGATACGCTGGGCGGTGCCGTCCTGGATCGCCCAGACAAACGAGCCCTCACCCCCCCATTGGATGGCGATTTCCGGAACTTTCGGATAGCGCGCGCCTTCAACGTCGAGCACCACCCGAAAGCTCATCCCCGGACGAAGCGAATCCGTCTCGTTCGGAATGGCGGCACGGACCGTGAAGGTTCGGGTCTGCTCGGACACCCGGCTGCCCACATCGGACACCCGCCCGGTCGTCTCGTCCCCATTGCTGGCCCAGGGTGTGACCGCGACCGGATCGCCGATCGCCACCCGCCCCAACAGCACCTCCGGCACGTCGAACCGCACCAGCAGCGTCGACCGGTCATCGAGCGTCGCGATCTCGGTTTCCGGGTCGATCCGGTCTCCCACATCCAGTTCGGTCAAGCCAATGCGTCCTGAGAACGGCGCCACCACGAACCGGTCGGCCAAGGCCACCTCCGAGCGCTTCTGTTCGATCCGGGCCGCTTCCAGATTGGTGCGGGCGTCATCCAGTGAGGATTGCGCCGTTGCCCCGGACTTGATCAGGCTTTGCAGGCGCCGGAAAATCCGTTCGGCATCCGCGACCCGCACCTGCGCCAACTCGACCGCAAGCTGTTCGGTCTCCCGGTCAAGTTCCACCAGCACGTCGCCTCGGCTGACGGGCTGGTCGGAGGTGAAGTTGATCGCCTGAACCTCGCCGGCGGTCGCCGGAAACAGGGTGGCCGACAGGGACGCGCGCGCATTGCCCACTGCCTCGACCCGAATGCGTTCGACCCCGTCGGTCACCGATTGAACCAAGACAGCGGCCGCGCTGTCTCGCTTGCCGTTCGGGGTGGCGGTCTCGGCCGCACTGAACATCGGCCCCAGGCCGAGCCAGACGGCGGTGGCAGCAACCCCGATCACGACTACGACGATGAGTTGGCGAAACAGGTTCATCTCATTGACTTCGGCTTGGGAGCGATCCAACCCAGGATTGGGTGAGATATCCCCAGATAGCGCACGGACCTTAATGTAATGCGGTTCGGGCGATGGTCCACAAGCAAACGACGGTGTCCGGCCGTTCCGTCGCTCGGCATCTCTCCCAATGGGCGGTCCTACGCTCAGCGGATCAGGATGTCGCCCAGAACATCGACAGATCCGTCCGGGAGCCGCTTCAGCACCAGGACCTGACCCGAGGCGGTCGGGCGCCCGGTCAAAGCCGAGATATTGACCTGATGGGTGACCAGCATCACCCGTTCGCCTTTGGGTAGGGATTCCAAGAACGCCTTCACATCGGAAGTTTGCCGGTCGCGGGTCGAACGGTCCTCGAAGAACGAGTTCAGTGCCGGAAGATCTTCAACTGGCGCCAGCTCCAACATCGCGGCGGTCTCTCGACAGCGGCACCACTGGCTGGTCAGCACCCGGTCGATTTCGATTCCGCGCTCTCTGAAGGCCTGTCCGATCATCCGGGCCTGCTCCCGTCCGCGCGCGTCGAGATTGCGCTGGGTGCTGCAGTCGCCGAGCGTGAAGTTTGACGGGTCCCCGGTGCCCGGCGCCACCGCATGACGCATGATCGCGATTGCCCCCGGCTGGCGCAGCGCTTCCCAGGCGGAATCTTCCGACGCGCCGGCCTGCACAGTGGGGAACAGCAGTATTGCCAGAGCGAGCAGGATACGTGCGGCGACGGACATCTGGGGCCTCAAACACGGTTGTTGTCTGGGTTCCAGGTAGTGCGCAGGTCCACCGGGTCCACCGGTGCGCCGAATTGCCACCACCCCACGCCTGGTTCACAATCGCTCGAAGACGAGATCGGCTGCGGACGACAGGACAGCCGGCGGAACGGGTGGAGACCGATGATGGCGGACTATGATGTGGTGGTGGTCGGGGCCGGGAACGCGGCCCTGTGTGCGGCCCTGGCGGCGCGGGAGAACGGCGCGCGGGTGCTGATCCTGGAAGCCGCTCCGGAGCACGAGCGCGGCGGCAACTCGACCTTCACCGCTGGCGGGTTCCGGTTCTGCCACAGCGGGGTCGAGGATGCCGCGACAGATGTGCTGACCGACCTGTCCGAAGCGGAGCGCGAGCGGATTGTCCTGCCGGTGCACGATCGGGACGTGTTCTACCAGACCCTGATGAAAGTCACCCATCATCAGGCCGACGAGACCATGGCATGGCGACTGATCGACGGCTCGCGGCCCGCTATGGTGTGGCTGCGCAAGCACGGCATCCGGTTCATTCCGATGTTCGGCCGGCAGTCCTTCGAGGTCGAGGGCAAGCACCATTTTTACGGCGGCGTGAACATCGAAGCCGTCGGTGGCGGCGCCGGATTGGTCGAGGCGGAGGTTGCGCGCGCGCTCAAGATCGGCTGCGAAATCAGATATGAGACTGCGGCCACCCGCCTGATCCAGGACAAGCAGCGCCGGGTCACCGGGGTCGAGGTGTGCGGCCCTGACGGCTACGCCGAGATCTCCGCCGACGCGGTGGTGCTGGCCTGTGGTGGGTTCGAAAGCAACCCCGAGATGCGGACACGCTATCTCGGCCCGGGGTGGGATCTGGCACGGGTTCGCGGCACCCGCCACAACATGGGCGCGGGCATTCGCATGGCGATCGAGATCGGCGCCCGGCCGCACGGGAACTGGTCCGGCTGTCATTCGGTCGGCTGGGACATCTCGGCACCGCCTTATGGCGACTACGAGGTGCTCGATAATTTCCAGAAGCACTCCTACCCCTGGAGCATCATGGTCAATCTCGACGGCAAGCGGTTCGTCGACGAGGGCGAAGACCTGCGGAACCTGACCTACGTCAAGTTCGGCCGCGAGATCATGAAACAGCCGCACCGCACCGCGATCCAGATCTTCGATCAGAAGACGATTCCGCTGCTGCGGGACGAGTATCGGATCAAGCAGGTGACCAAGGTGACCGCCAATACGATCGCCGAGCTGGCGGTCGAACTCGAGATCGATCCCGCCACCCTGACGGCGACGGTCGATGCCTTCAACGCCGCCTGCAAGCCGGGTGATTTCAACCCGTCCGTTCTGGACGGGGTCCGGACCGAGGGCTTGTCGCCGAACAAGACCAACTGGGCCTTACCGATCGATCAGGGACCGTTCGAAGCGTTCGTCACGACCACCGGTGTGACCTTCACCTTCGGCGGCCTGAAAATCAACGATCTGGGCGAGGTGCAGGATGTGAGCGACCGCTCGATCCCGGGCCTGTACGCCGCAGGAGAACTGGTCGGCGGCCTGTTCTACGAGAATTATCCGGGCGGCAGCGGCCTGATGGCGGGCTCGGTGTTCGGAAAACTCGCCGGCGAGAGTGCGGCCGCCTCCACCGGGCACAAACAAGCGGCGGCGTGAGATCCTTCATATCGCCCATCAAGCTCGAGATCTGAGGTATCACGTCCCTCATGGTTCGGTCCCTACGGCTGTTCCGGCGCCTTTCGGCGGGTCGGCCGTAGGAACAGGATGCAGGTGACGGCGGACAGCGCCAGCACCGCAAACACCTCCAGCGAGACCTGATAGCTGCCGGTGAGGTCCCGCAAGGCACCGGACAGGACAGGACCGATCGCCTGTCCGGTCACCTGCACGGAAAGGGCGACACCTCGGATCGCGCCGAAACTCTCCCGTCCGAACGTATCGGCCCAGGCGATCGGCGGGACGGTCAGCAGGCCTCCGATCCCGCATCCGAACAGGGCCGAAGCCAGAAAGGCCTCCGCCGGGCTATCCACTGTCATCATCAACCAGCTGCCGGCCGCCAGAAACCCTCCGACACCGGCCAGGACCGCCCGGGTGCCGAGCGGTCGGACCAGCGGGCCGATGAGAAACCCGACCACCCCCGATGTCGCCGAGAACGCACTGACCACGAAGGCGGCAGTCGTCGGGTCCAACCCCCGCTCGATCAGGTGCGGCGCCTGGTGGAGGCTGACACCAGCCTGAACCGGATAGGTCAGAAAGGTGAAGAGGAGCAGGAGCCAGAACGCCGGTTCCCGCATTGCCTCGGCCCTGGAAAAGGCCGGGACGTCGACCCGGGTTCCGATACTTGGTTTCGACCCGGCCACAGGCTTGCGAGGCCCCCCATCTGGCAGAAGGCCGAGATCCTCGGGTCGCCGTGCCATCAGGAGCACGGTGGGCAGAAATCCGACCACGAGGACGGTGGAGCCGACCGCAATCCAGCCCCAGCGCCAATCCCCTCCGAACGCCATGGCGGTATGCGCGATCAGCGGCATCGAGGTCAGCCCGATCATGAGCCACAAGGTGGAGATCGAGGTCGCAATCGGGCGGAGCCGGACAAACCAGCTGTTGATCGCGCCGTAGATTCCAAGATCGAAGGGTCCCGCGAAATTCATCCGCGCCAGACAGAACAGAAGGTAGAACGCGACCAGAGAGTTGACCCCTGCGAGCGCGATGCAGCAGATCCCGGTTATCCCGACAGCCCACGCCAACAGGCTTCGGGCGCCGTGCCGATCAACCAGGGGACCGAGCGCCGGGGACACGACAGCCGCCAGCAGGCCGCCGAGCGACACCGCCGCGGAGATCTCCGTTCGGGACCAGCCCAACTCGCTCGTCATCGGATTGACGAAGATCGACAGGGTCGCGACCGCCGGTCCCTGGCGGGCGAAGCTGACGCAACAGACGACACCCATGACCACCCAGCCGTAGAAGAACGGCAGACGGCTGGCGAGGAAGCCCGGGAGGCGTGTCATCTGGGAGCGTTCTGCACGGTGTATGGGAGGATGCGATCAGGAGACCGCAGGATACTCCAATACTCCTGACGGCGGTGTCGCAACAATGCCTAAACGACGCAGAAAAAGTACTCAACACCTTAGAACGGACCTGCCTGAGCGATTGCCAACAGAGCGGCATCGGCGTTGCGGCCGCCGACAATCGACAGGCCGACCGGGCCACCGTCGACGATCCCGGCCGGCATGTTGAGCTGCGGCAACCCGGCAAGACCCGCTCCGCTCAGCAGATCCAGTGCCGCCATCCGGAAGTCGTTCAACGACGCCTCGTCCGCGTCCCGCAGCGGGGCCGGGCCGGGGCTGGTGGGGAGAACGATGACGCCGTCATCCCCAATCAGATCCAGAATCCGTTTTGATATCTCCAGGCGCTTGGCGCGCGCCGGAGCGTGCTGTTCTTCGGTGATGG
Organism: uncultured Rhodospirillaceae bacterium; assembly: GCA_937891725.1. GTDB lineage: Bacteria > Pseudomonadota > Alphaproteobacteria > Thalassobaculales > Thalassobaculaceae > JANSYC01. Next base: position 6,547 of record CALAHL010000141.1, read on the forward strand.
ATGCGGCGATTTCAAAACGCTGTTTCACCCCAGGGCCAAAACTGGGCTTGGTGGCCAGGATCCACTCGTTATGGGCCTGCCAGACTTCAGCGGCCTGGCACACCATGAAAGTGGTGCGCCATGCGAGGAAGTCGCCATCCGCAATCGACACCGGATCAACGCTCTCGAATTGGGCGGACAGCGTCTTGATGGCGGTGCGGACCCAAGCCGCCGTTTCCGCATCCACGAGA
>CALAHL010000142.1 GCA_937891725.1 uncultured Rhodospirillaceae bacterium
CGCCAGCAGCTTCACATGCATCCACCGAAAGTTCACGCTCCCAAAAAGAATACCAACCTCGTTCTCGTCGATGCGGGCGATCAAGGCGAAGTCTTCGGCCTTGAACGGGTGCTCGGACTTCGCCGCATGCGCGTCCAACCAGGAATTTGCCAGGTCCGCGGCAGCCTTGATGCTGGGGTTTCCCTCTGCATCGTCGCGGCCCCTTCGGATGGCATAGCTCGGTTCAGACACGACCCGGCCTCCGAATGTGGTTTCGCTAGACCCTAAACGCGAAATTCGCGTCGATATACTGCAGCAGTTGCTCGGTCGATTCCGCCAGCGACTGGGTGCCGGTTTCGACCTCCAGTTCGGCGCCGTTCGGCTCCTCGTAAGGGGCCGATATGCCTGTGAACTCGGCGATCTCGCCTTTGCGGGCCTTCTCGTAAAGCCCTTTGGGATCACGGGTTTCGCAGATTGACAGATTGGCCTTCAGATAGACCTCGTGAAACAGGTCGGGGGCGACGGCGCGTGCCCGGTCCCGGTCCTCGCGATAGGGCGAGATGAAGGCGGTGATCACCAGCACGCCGGCACGGGCGAACAGGGCGGCCACTTCGCCGACCCGCCGAATGTTCTCGGCCCGGTCGTCCGGTGAGAACCCGAGATCGGAGGAGAGGCCGAAGCGGATATTGTCGCCGTCCAGCACGTATGCCTGCCAGCCGCGCCGGAACAATTGTTGCTCGAGCTCAAGTGCCAGTGTGGATTTTCCGGAGCCGCTCAAGCCGGTCAGCCACAAAATGCCGGACTTGTGGTTGTTGGCCTTCCAGCGGGCATCGGTGTCGACCCGCGTCTCTACCGCCACAATATTTTTCGAAGTCGGCGCCTGGCTTTTGCGCTGATCCGGGAAGCCGTCCATTGACACCAGACCGCCGCCCGCCATGTCGTAGCCGTCGATCAGCACGAACCGACCCAGCCGGGGGTTGACCTTGAATTCGTCGAGGGCGAGCACCGCGCGGGCCCGGAACACAACTTCGCCGACCTCGTTCCGCTCAATCCGCTCGGCGGGTTTGTCGGTCAGGTCCTCGACATTGATCACCTTTTCGATCGCCTGCACTTCGACCGCGTGTTCCATGGTCGCAAGCTTCAGCTTATAGCGCCGTCCAACCTCTAGCGGAGCACGGCCCAACCAGAAGATCCGGGCGCGGAACACA
>CALAHL010000143.1 GCA_937891725.1 uncultured Rhodospirillaceae bacterium
GGTGGGGCTGGATATCCGTCATCTGAACCGCTATCCGCACAGTTTCTCGGGGGGACAGCGGCAGCGGATCGGCATCGCCCGTGCGCTGGCACTCCGACCGCGTCTGCTGATCTGCGACGAGCCGGTCTCCGCACTCGATGTGTCGATTCAAGCCCAGGTTCTGAATCTGCTGATGGATCTGCGCGAGAAGCTGGGGCTGACCTATCTGTTTATCAGCCACAATCTGGCGGTGGTCGACTATATTGCCGACCGGATCGCGGTGATGTGTGCCGGGCGCCTGGTTGAGCTGTCGCCCCGCGAGGAGTTGTTTCGGAACCCGATCCATCCCTACACCCAGGCGCTGCTCGCTGCCGTGCCTGATCCAAATCTGGACAACCCGCTGGATTTCGCGCGGGTGATGGATGAGCGCTGCTCGATCCCGTCCGAATGGGCGGCACCATTCACGGTCGGTGACGGCTTTGCCCCGCGTCTGGTGAATATGGGCGACGGGCATTTCGTACGCGCGGATGAACGCATCCTCAACATGAAGCTGGCGTCATGAGACAGAGAACGGGATTCCCCACAGAAGCTCGGCGGGCCGGTGTTCTGGCCATAGGGCTTGGTTTGGCGTTCGGCTTCGGAGTCGTGACGCAAAGCATGGCCCAAAACGTGGTGCCGGCCCGCTATATCGAGGTGCCGTCACTCAAGGAGCGGGTCGATACCGGGGCCTTGCCGCCGATAGAGGCGCGCCTGCCCAGCCGTCCGTCCGTCGTCGACTTGACGGTCGAGGGTAAGGAGATCGGGCGATACGGCGGAACCCTCAACACGGTTATGGGCGCGACCAAAGACAGCCGACAGATGGTGGTCTACGGCTATGCCCGGCTGGTCGCCTATGAACCGAAGAATTTCGACCTGGTTCCCGATATTCTGGAACGGGTCGACAATATCGGGGACCGGGTCTTCACCTTGACCTTGCGGGAGGGACACAAGTGGTCGGACGGCCATCCGTTCACCTCGGAAGATTTCCGCTACTGGTGGGAGGATGTCGCCAATCACCACGAGCTGTCGCCGACCGGACCGAACAGCGAGCTGATCGTCGATGGCGAGGCGCCACACTTCGAGGTGCTGTCCCCGACCCAGGTGCGGTTCTCCTGGAACACGCCGAATCCCAATTTCCTGCCGGCACTTGCGGGCTCGCGGCCGCTCTACATCTACCGGCCGGCGCATTATCTGAAGCAGTTTCATGCCGACCATACCGATCATGACCATCTCAAGCACAAGGTCGAGGAGAACAATCAGCGAAACTGGTCGGCGCTGCACAACAAAGAAGACAACCTCTACAAGTTCGATAACCCCGATCTGCCGACCCTCCAGCCCTGGACCGCGCAGACCGCCGGCCCGACCCAAAGGTTGGTGTTCTCGCGCAATCCGTTCTTCCACCGGGTGGACCGGCGAGGCCATCAGCTGCCGTATATCGACGAAGTTATTTTCCAGATCGCCGATGGCCGTCTCATCCCCGCCAAGGCGGGGACCGGCGAGACGGCCCTGCAAGCGCGATATTTGTCCTTTGCCGACTATACCTTCCTGCGCGCGGGCGAAGATCAGCACGACTATGAAACCTATCTTTGGCGCACGGCAAAGGGCGCACATATGGCGCTGTACCCGAACATGAACGTCCGCGACCCGGCATGGCGCGAGCTGTTTCGCGACGTCCGGTTCCGGCATGCCCTGTCGATGGCGGTGAACCGGCATGAGATCAATCAGGTGATCTATTTCGGTCTCGCTCTCGAGGGTCAGAATACGGTCCTGCCCGCGTCACCTCTGTTTGAACGCGGCTTGCGAAAGCAATGGGCGACCTATGACCCCAAGGCGGCCAATGCCCTGCTCGACGAGATCGGTTTGACCGGCCGGGATGACCGGGGCGTGCGGCTGTTGCCGGACGGAAGACCGATGGAAATCATTGTCGAGACCGCCGGCGAAAGCAGCGAGCAGACCGATGTCCTTCAGCTGGTCGAGGATCAGTGGTTGAAGATTGGCGTCAAAATATACTCCCGACCGTCCCAGCGCGAAGTGTTCCGCAACCGGATTTTCTCGGGCGAGACTCAGATGTCGATCTGGTCGGGCGTCGAGAACGGCCTAGCGTCGGCCTCGTTTCCGCCCGCTGAATTTGCCCCCACCGCGCAGACCCAATACATGTGGCCGCAATGGGGCCAGTATTACCAGACCAAAGGCAAGGCGGGAGAGCCGCCGAGCCTGCCGGCGGCCGAGAAACTGCTGGAACTCTATCACGTTTGGGTTGGCGCGCCTGCCGACCGCCGCCGCGGGATCTGGGAGCAGATGTTGAAGATCTGGTCCGAGGAGGTATTCACGATCGGGATCGTCGCGGGCGTGCTTCAGCCGGTGCTGGTGGATTTGCATCTGCACAATGTTCCGGTCGCGGGGATCTACAATTGGGAGCCCGGCGCGCATTTCGGGATCTACCGGCCCGATACGTTCTTTTTTGGGGAGAAACGGGCCCGCGTTCCCGATGATGTGATCGCTCAGGCGATCCAGGGGGATTAGGCGTCACATGCTCGACTATATCGCCCGTCGTTTGCTGATCATGGTGCCTACTTTGGTGGCCATCAGCATCATCACCTTCGTCATCATCCAGCTGCCGCCGGGTGACTTCCTGACGACTCAGATCGCCGAGCTTGAAAGCCAGGGGGAGTCGGTCGATCACGCGAAGATAGCCGCCCTGCGCGCTCAATACGGCCTCGATCAGCCCTATTACATCCAGTATTTCGATTGGGCGACCGGCATGCTGCAGGGCGATTTCGGCTACAGTTTCGAGTACCAGCTGCCGGTTTCGGAGGTGGTGGGCGACCGAGTGATGCTGACCATCGTGCTGAACTTCACGGTCATTCTGTTCATCTATGTGATGTCCTTCCCGATCGGCATCTACTCGGCGACCCATCAATACAGCTGGGGCGATTACGGGCTGACTTTCATCGGTTTTTTCGGGCTGGCGACGCCGAATTTTCTGCTGGCGCTGGTGATGCTGTACTTTGCCAATGTGTGGTTCGGCACAACGATCGGCGGGATGATGGATCCGATCTACATCGATCAGCCGTGGACGATGGAAAAGGTGCTGTCGGTGCTGGAGCATATGTGGGTGCCTGTGGTCGTAATCGGCACCGCCGGGACCGCTGCGATGATCCGGCGGCTGCGCGCCAATCTGCTGGATGAGTTGCAGAAACAGTACTACATCACCGCCAAGGCCAAGGGCTTGTCGCCGTTCAGGGCGCTGATGAAATATCCGCTGCGAATGGCGTTGAACCCGTTCATCAGCGATATCGGCAATCTGATACCGCAGGTGGTGTCCGGCTCGGCGGTGGTGGCAGTGGTTCTGTCGCTGCCGACCACCGGTCCGATGCTGATCGGCGCCCTGCAAAGCCAGGACATGTATCTGGCCGGCTCTTTCCTGATGTTCCTCGCGTCGCTGACCGTGGTCGGCATGCTGGTCTCCGATCTGGCGCTGGCCTGGCTTGATCCCCGAATCCGGCTCGGTGGGGGAACCGGGCGATGAGCACGACCACCCGCAACACACCGGCGCCCCGTCGCGCGCGTCATTTCGTCGATACCGCCCCCTTCGATCCGATGCATGACGAGGTCCTGACGCCGGAGCAGGAACGCTACTACATGGCGTCCCAATGGACGATGATGTGGTGGAAGCTGAAACGTCACCGGCTCGCCGTCATCTCCGGGCTGTTCCTGCTGCTGCTCTATGGCTCGACCCTGATCTCGGAGATCATTGCCCCCTACGGCCTCTCGACCCGGAATGTCGATCACATCTACGCGCCGCCGCAGGGCCTTCATCTGTTTCATGAGGGGAAGTTCGTCGGCCCGTTCGTCTACGGGCTCGACTACAAGCTCGACCTGCGCAACCTGCAGCGGGTCTACACCACCGACACAACCGATGTGCAGCCGCTGCGGTTCTTCTGTTCCGGCGATCCCTATCAGTTCTGGGGTATGGTCGAGATGGATTTCCATCTGGTCTGCCCATCCGAAAACGGCACCTTCTTCCTGCTCGGCACCGACCGGTTGGGGCGCGACATGCTCTCGCGGATCGCCTACGGCACCCGGATTTCGCTCACCGTCGGCCTGATCGGCATCGCGATCAGCTTCGTGCTGGGCATCGTGATCGGCGGGCTGGCCGGTTATTACGGCGGGTGGGTCGATGCCTGCGTGCAGCGGGTGATCGAGGTGATCCGCTCGTTCCCGGAATTGCCGCTCTGGATGGCGCTCTCCGCCGCCCTGCCGGTGACCTGGAGCCCGATCGTGATCTATTTCGGGATCACCATCATCCTGGGCCTGATCGACTGGACTGGGCTTGCCCGCGCGGTACGCTCGAAACTTCTGGCCCTGCGGGAGGAGGATTTCGCGGTCGCCGCCGGTCTGATGGGGGCCAAGCCCAAACGGATCATCGGCCGGCACCTGCTGCCGAGTTTCATGAGTCACCTGATCGCATCCGCCACCCTCTCGATCCCCACCATGATCCTGGGTGAGACGGCGCTGAGCTTTCTAGGCCTGGGCCTGCGCCCGCCGATCACCAGCTGGGGCGTGCTGCTCACCGAAGCCCAGAACATCAACGCGGTCGAGCTCTACCCCTGGATCATGACCCCGGTGATCCCGGTGATCCTGGTGGTGCTGGCGTTCAACTTCTTCGGCGACGGGCTGAGGGACGCGGCCGATCCGTATAAGTGACGCGGACAAAGCGCTCCAGCCCTTGCCCTCACACCCACCTTGTGAGACAGAACGCGCCTCGAACGAGCGCGCGCTGAAACGCTGTGATGGAGGGTGAGGTGATGGTCAAGTATCGGACGCTGGACGGGCTGGATGTGGCGGGCAAGCGGGTGTTTCTGCGTGTCGACCTGAACGTGCCCATGAAGGATGGCCAGGTCACCGACGCCACCCGGATCGAGCGCGCCGCTCCCACCGTTACCGAACTCGCCGACAAGGGCGCGCGGGTGATCGTCGCTTCCCATTACGGTCGGCCCAAGGGCAAGCCGAACGCCGAGATGTCCCTATCCCCGCTGGTCGAGCCGCTGTCCAAAGCGATCGGCAAGCCGGTGACCTTCGCCGCAGATTGTGTGGGGCCTGCCGCCCAGAGCGTGGTCGGCGCGATGAAGGATGGCGATGTGGCGCTGCTTGAGAATCTGCGGTTCCACGCGGGTGAGGAAGCCAATGATGCAGCATTCGCGGGGCAACTTGCGGCGCTGGCCGATATCTATGTCGACGATGCGTTCTCCGCCTCGCATCGCGCGCATGCGTCAATCGAGGGGATCGCACGGCACCTTCCGGCCCATGCCGGACGGCTGATGCAGGCCGAGCTTGAAGCGCTGGTGCGGGCACTGGAAGATCCGAAGCGTCCGGTGGCGGCCGTGGTCGGCGGCTCCAAAGTGTCCACCAAGCTCGATCTTCTGGGCAATCTGGTCGGGCGGGTCGACGTGCTGGCGATCGGCGGCGGCATGGCGAACACCTTCCTGTTCGCGCAAGGCGTGGAGGTCGGCTCCTCCCTCGCCGAACGGGATCTGGCCGAGACCGCCCGAGAGATCACCCAAAAGGCGGAAGCCAAGGGCTGCGAGATCCTGCTGGCGATCGACGGGGTTGTGGCGGACACGCTTGCCCCCGGCGTCGCCACCACGCTGGTCGACATCACTGCGGTTCCAGCCGACCAAATGATCCTGGATGTGGGTCCGAAGACGGTCGAGGCGATCGCCGCGCGTCTGGCGGAGTGCAAGACCCTGGTCTGGAACGGCCCGCTCGGCGCGTTCGAAACCGAGCCGTTCGACGCCGGCACCAATGCCTTGGCCAAGGTGGTCGCGGATCTGACCGACCGGGGCGAGCTGCTGTCGGTTGCCGGTGGCGGCGATACCGTAGCTGCCCTCGCCCATGCCGGGGTTCTGGAGCGGTTCAGCTACGTCTCGACCGCTGGCGGCGCCTTCCTCGAATGGATGGAAGGCAAAGAGCTTCCGGGTGTTGCGGTTCTGCGGGCGGATTGAGCCTGCCGGAAGGTTGCGTTTCAGTGACGGTTCGCCTACACGAACGGATCGGCTGGTTTCCACCGGTCGAGGTGTATTCGAGTGAAAACCAATCGATAGAACGCGCGATCCGCCGGTAGAGTGGACGCCGGTCGGAGGAAACGCTGTGCAGAAAGTCGGTCAACACGTGCGCCGTGTGGGTCTGGATGCTCATGGTCTGACATCCCTCAAATCCGAGAACTGGAATCTGGGACCTGCGGCCTTGTATGAGGACGCAATCCGGCGCAGCGAGGGGCAGATCACCGCCGACGGCGCGTTCCTGGCGACCACCGGCGTGCACACCGGGCGCTCTCCGAAGGACAAGTTCATCGTCGAGAGCGATACGACCCGGGACAGCGTGAACTGGGGTGCCATCAACCAGCCGATCAGCGCCGCCCATTTCGAGGCGATGCATCAGAAGATCCTGGCCTACTACCGGGGCCGGGATGCCTGGGTCCTGGACTGCTATGCCGGTGCCGACCCGGCCTATCGTCTGCCGGTGCGCGTTGTCACCGAAACCGCCTGGCACAATCTGTTTGCGCGGAACATGTTCATCCGTCCGCCGCTGGAGGATCTGGCCACGTTCGCGCCGTCCTTCACGATCCTGCACGCGCCCGGCCTGGACGCGAACGGCAAGGCCGACGGGGTGAACTCCTCGACCTTCATCCTGGTTGATTTCGATCGCAAGATGATCCTGATCGGGGGCACCTGGTATGCGGGCGAGATCAAGAAGTCGATCTTCGGCATTCTCAATTTCCTGCTGCCGGCCCAGGGCGTGATGCCGATGCATTGCTCGGCCAATGTGGGATCGAACGGCGAGGCCGCGATTTTCTTCGGGCTTAGCGGCACCGGTAAGACGACCCTGTCAGCGGACAATTCCCGGACACTGATCGGCGATGACGAACATGGCTGGTCCGACAACGGGATCTTCAATTTCGAGGGTGGCTGCTACGCTAAGGTGATTCGGCTCAGCCAGGCGCAGGAGCCCGAGATCTGGGCGGCCTCCCACCGGTTCGGGACGGTGCTGGAAAACGTGGTGATGGACCCGGCGACCCGGCGACTCGACCTGGATCGGGACGACCTGACTGAGAACACCCGCTCCTGCTATCCGATCGAGTACATCGGCAATACCAGCGAGACCGGGGTTGCCGGTCATCCGGTCAACGTGGTGATGCTGACCGCCGACGCGTTCGGCGTGCTGCCGCCAATTTCCAAACTGACGCCCGAGCAGGCGATGTACCACTTCCTGTCCGGTTATACTGCGCGGGTTGCGGGCACCGAGAAGGGGCTCGGCAAAGAGCCGCAGGCGACCTTCTCGACCTGTTTCGGTGCGCCGTTCATGCCGCGCCATCCCAGCGTCTATGGCGAGATGCTGCGCGATAGGATCGCCAAACACGGCGCCACCTGTTGGCTGGTGAACACCGGCTGGTCCGGCGGCCGGGCCGGGGCCGGTGGGGAGCGGATGCAGATCGCCTATACCCGTGCGATGGTACGGGCTGCCCTGGACGGACGTCTGGCAGGCGCTCCGGAGCACGAGGACGGCCAGTTCGGCCTTCTGGTGCCGGATACCTGCCCGGACGTCCCGACGTCAGTCCTGAGCCCTCGTGGCGCCTGGGCCGATACCGCAGCCTACGACGTCACGGCCAAGGAGCTTCGCGGCCGGTTCGAGGCGAACTTCAAGCCGTTCGAGGCCTTCGTCGACGAGGGTGTGAAGGCGGCCGGGATTCGGGCCGCGGCCTAGGCGGCCGACTCTTCCCGGACATCGTGCCCGCACGTCTGGTCCGTGCTGGGCTTGATGTCCGTTACTCCGCCTGGGTCAGCAAGGACGCGAGATCGTCCGACACGTGAGCTCCCAAGCGCACCACGCCGACATGCTTCGGCAATCCGCGCAACTCGATATGGTCGGCGTCGAACGAGGTCACCACCGCCTTCGGAACGCCCGCCGTTTGCCGCATGCCCAACATCGCCCGCATCAGATCGACGCCGTTCAGGCCGTCGAGCACTGCCGAGGTGAGGATAATATCCGGCTTCTTGGTGACTGCGAGCCTCATGGCCTCGAAGGGATCCGACACCACGTCGCTGTGATAGCCGCAGTTTGCCAGTTCACGCGCCAACATCCGGCCCAGTGCCCGCGCGGAGGTCACAACCAGCGCCTGCCCCGGATTTGCCGAGACACCCGTCGGATCGAATTCCGGTGCCGCGACCGGCAAGGCGTGAATCAACGCGATTGCGTCGTCACCTTGGGGTTCGACCTTTCGATCCAGGATATCGGCGATCTGCTCGGCATAGATCTGCATGTCCCGAATGGGCGGCTCCGGCAGCTCGCTGGTGTCCGAAATAAAATCCTCGAATTTGCCGGCGATCCGGGTGATCAGCGGGAAATTGAAGCTCCCGGCGCTCCCCTTGATCGAGTGGATTTCCCGGCTGACGTCCACCATGGCTTCCATGTGAGAAAGGCCGCCCCCTCTCAGGTTTTCGAGCGCGACCTGAACCCGATTGATCCGATCAATGGCTTCGTCGATGAACTCGCCGGACAGGCGTGCCAGAATTTCGTCAAACATGGTGGTCATGCGGAATCGGCCCCTCAATGCTCAATGGGCGGCTAGCGCCTCTGCGAAAGACCGGTGTTATCCGCTATTGATCTTAGCGTTCGGTTAATGCGCCTCCGCCCAGCTGTGACCGGCACCGGCGTCCGCCACCAAGGGAACCGAAAGGTTCAGAACCGGGGCTGCGGCTCCCTCCATGACCTCGCGGACAAGTGTTGTGGTGGCGTCCAACTCGTCTACCGGGACCTCGAACAGCAGCTCGTCATGAACCTGAAGCAGCATGCGCGCCTTCAGACCCTCGCGGGCCAGTGACGGGGGGATCCGAACCATCGCCCGCTTGATGATGTCCGCCGCCGTGCCCTGGATCGGCGCATTGATCGCGGCCCGTTCACCGAAGCTCCGCATCGCGGGGTTCTTGTCGCGGATCGCGTTGATATGGACCTTCCGGCCGAACTTGGTCTCGACGAAACCGTGCTCCCGCGCGAAGGTCTTGATCTCGTCCATGTAGTCCTTGATGCCGGGAAACCGCTCGAAATAGGCGTTGATATACGCCTGTGCTTCGCCCTGCGGGGTTTGCAGCTGTCGCGCCAGCCCGAAGCCGGAAATCCCGTAGATGATCCCGAAATTGATCGCCTTGGCCTTGCGCCTCACCTTTGGGGTCATGTCTTCCAGCGGCACGCCGAAGACCTCCGAGGCGGTCTGGGCATGAATGTCGATGCCCTTGCGGAAAGCCTCCCGCAGGCTCTCGATGCCGGCGATATCGGCGACCAGCCGCAGCTCAATCTGGCTGTAGTCGACCGACAGCAAGGTGTACCCCTCTTCCGCCACGAACGCGGTGCGGATCTTGCGCCCTTCCTCGGTCCGAATGGGAATGTTCTGAAGGTTCGGGTCGTTCGAGGACAGCCGTCCGGTCGCCGCCCCCACCATCGAATAGGAGGTGTGGACACGCTTGGTCGTGGGATTGATATCCTCGACCAGCGCGTCGGTATAGGTCGATTTCAGCTTTGAGATCGACCGCCAGTCCAACACCTTCTGAGCGAAATCGATGCCCTGCGCGGCCAGACCGTCCAGCACATCGGCGCCGGTTCCATAGGCCCCGGTCTTGCCCTTTTTGCCGCCCGGCAGGCTCATCTTGTCGAACAGGATTTCGCCCAGCTGCTTGGGGGAGCCGACATTGAACTCTTCGCCGGCGAGCTGGTGGATTTCGCTTTCGAGCTCGCCCATGCGTTTGGCGAAATCGGTCGACATCTCCCGCAGGATGGTCGGATCGACCTTGATGCCCTCGCGCTCCATCGCCACCAGCACAGGGATCAGCGGTCGTTCCAGGGTCTCGTAGACCGTCGCCATCCGGTGGGTGACCAGTTGCGGCTTCAACAGCGCATGCAGCCGCCAGTTGACGTCCGCATCCTCGGCCGCGTATTCGCGCGCGACATCCAGCGCCACCTCGGAGAACGGGATCTGGCTCTTGCCTTTGCCGCAGACCTCGCTGAATTTGATGTTGGTGTGATCCAGATGCAGCAGGGCCAACTCGTCCAGCCCGTGGCCGTGCAGACCGCCTTCCATCACATAGCTGAGGCACATAGTGTCTTCGATCGGACTGACCGAGATACCGCCGTTATGGGGCTTGGACAGCACCAGACAGTCGTATTTGGCGTTGTGGGCGATCTTCAGGACCGCAGGATCTTCAAGCAGGTCTTTCAGGGCTTTGATCGCGGCGTCGAAGGGAACCTGGTCGGGGGCGTCCGATTTCTCGGCGGCATCGGCCAGCAGCTCACCCTGCGCGGCGCCGGACGCCACATGACGCAGCGGGATGTAGCAGGCCCTGCCGGGACCGGTGGCGAGCGACACCCCGACCAGCTCGGCCCGCATCGCGTTCAGCGACGAGGTCTCGGTATCGAAGGCGACGATGCCCTGGGCACGGGCGTCGTCGATCCAGCGGGTCAGTTGATCCATCTCCGTGACCAGCTCGTAGCCCGCGTCCTTGCCGGCAGGCTCCGAGACCGAGGCGGTCACCGGATCACCACCTGCGGCCTGCGAGGCTTCGCTCTCGAACCGGGCGGTCAGCCGCTTGAACCCCTGTGCGTTCAGGAACGGCAGCACGACCGCCGGATCAATGTCTTTGGTCCCCAGGGCCTCCAGCGGTTCCGGCACGTCCACATCGTTCTTCAGAGTGACCAGCCGTTTCGAAATCCGCGCCTGCTCGGCGAACTCGATCAGGTTTTCCCGGCGCTTGGTCTGTTTGATCTCGCCGGCACGCTCCAGCAGGGTTTCCAGGTCGCCGTATTCGCCGATCAACTGGGCGGCGGTCTTGATGCCGATGCCCGGCACGCCCGGAACATTGTCGACGCTGTCGCCGGCCAGGGCCTGGACGTCCACAACCTTCTCGGGGCCGACGCCGAATTTCTCGAACACCTGCTCGGGGCCGATCGGGCGATTCTTCATCGGGTCGAACATGTCGACCCCGTCTCGCACCAGCTGCATCAGGTCCTTGTCCGAGGACACCACCGTGACCCGCCAGCCGGCCTCATGCGCCAACCGCGCATAGGTCGCGATGATGTCGTCGGCCTCGAATCCGTCCATCTCGATACAGGCGGCGCTGACCGCTCGGGTCGCCTCGCGGATAATCGGGAACTGTGGGACCAGATCCTCGGGGGCGTCCGGACGCTGAGCCTTGTACTCGGGGTAGATGTCGTTCCGGAAACTGACCCGGGCTGCATCGAAGATTACCGCCAGATGGTCTGCCTCCAGATCGTCGATCAGCCGGATCAGCATATTGGTGAAGCCGAACACCGCATTGACCGGCGTTCCATCCGGCCGGTTCATCGGCGGCAGCGCATGATAGGCCCGAAAAATATAACCCGAACCATCCACCAGATAGAGATGCTTCTGACCCGGTTTAGCGGGTGCGGGTATGTCCTTGGGGATGTCGGTGGTCATCGGTTGGGTGTCTCCGTCAGGCTCGAAGGATTTGAGCCCGACTTTAGCCCGAGGGGCGAGACCAATGCGAGGGAAGATGGTGGAGCCAAGCGGGATCGAACCGCTGACCTCTACAATGCCATTGTAGCGCTC
>CALAHL010000144.1 GCA_937891725.1 uncultured Rhodospirillaceae bacterium
CGTCATTCACGAAGTTCAGGCTCTGGCCGGCAGCAATTGTCAGGGTGTCGGGCGTGAAGACCTGATCTTTCTGGCCCACCCGGAAATCTGCAGCGAGCGCCCCGACGGCCGCCAGTGCCAGCACATTTGCCAGCACCGCGCCTGCGATCACTTTGTGCCTGAAAGACATGCCGGTCGCTCCACGTTTTACCCGTACGGCTGGTATACTCAAATGCGGCGAAAACCGCCAGCATGGGCTTTCGTCCGGCGCGCGACAAAAAGCGTCCGATCCGCCGTTAACATGTTCGCAAACCTGATGCACACTCGCCCCTTGGAGGGTCGTGATGGCGGAATATTCGGTTTTCTCACTTTTGCGCGAAGGGCTGACGGGCCACAAGGGCTGGATCCGCGCCTGGCGTGATCCGGAACCTAAGAAACACTACGACGTGGTGATCGTCGGCGGTGGCGGGCACGGGCTTGCTACGGCTTATTATCTCGCCAAAAGTCAGGGGATCCGAAATGTCGCGGTGCTGGAGAAGGGCTATATCGGCGGCGGCAATGTGGGCCGCAACACCACCATCGTGCGTTCCAACTACATGCTCGACGGCAATTCCCATTTCTACGAGCACAGCCTCAAGCTCTGGGAAGGCCTCAGCCGGGATCTGAATTACAACGTCATGTTCAGCCAGCGCTCGGTCCTGAACCTTGCCCATTCGGATGGCCAGATGGACGCCTATGCCCGGCGCGGCAACATGATGCGGCTGAACGGGATCGACTCCGACCTGCTGGACCGCAAACAGGTGGAACGGCTCTATCCCTATCTCGATTACTCCGCCGAGGCCCGATTCCCGATTTACGGCGGCCTGCTGCAAGCGCGCGGCGGCACCGCACGGCATGATGCCGTGGCCTGGGGCTTCGCGCGCGGGGCAGACCGGCTGGGTGTCGACATCATCCAGAACTGCGAGGTCGTCGGGTTCGAGCGAACCGGCAACGCCGTCACCACCATCAAGACCAGCCGGGGCGATATCGGTTGCGGCAGGGTCGGGATGGCGGTTGCCGGCAACACCAGCCGGGTCGGCGACATGCTGGGCCTCAAGCTGCCGATCGAAAGCCACGTGCTTCAGGCCTTCGTGACCGAGCCGTTGAAGCCTTTGATCGACGGTGTGGTGACCTACGGCGCCGGACACTTCTACATCAGCCAGTCGGACAAGGGTGGTCTGGTCCTGGGCGGCGATCTGGATTTCTACAATTCCTATGCCCAACGCGGGAATATGCCGACCATCGAGACCGTGATGAAATACGGGCTCGCCATGATGCCGAACCTCGCCCGACTGCGGGTCCTGCGGCATTGGGGTGGGGTGATGGACATGTCGATGGACGGCAGCCCGATCATCTCCAAGACCCCGATCGACAATCTCTATCTGAACTGCGGCTGGTGCTATGGCGGGTTCAAGGCGACGCCGGGCTCGGGTCATGTGTTTGCCCACACCATCGCCAACGACGCGCCACACTGGACGAACGCCGCGATGACCCTGGAGCGGTTCGAGAAGGGCTATCTGATCGATGAGGGGGGCAAGGGCCCCACTCCGAAACTCCACTAAGGGCCGCGCCATGATCCGGATCACCTGTCCCCATTGCGGCCCGCGCGACCATGCGGAATTCAGCTATATTGGCGACGCGACCAAGATCCGTCCGACCGACCCGGCGGCGGCGACCGCCGAGGACTGGCACAGCTACGTTTACCTGCGAGACAACCCGCGCGGCCCGCATCTTGAATACTGGCATCATATCCAGGGCTGCCGTGCCCATGTGAAGGTGCTGCGCGATACCTGGACCCATGAGGTCCTGGCCTGCGGTCTGCCGTCCGACACCCTGGAGCTGCCGTCATGATTTTCGGACGCATGAACAGCGCGCAGGATCTGCGTCTTCCGAACGGTGGAGAGATCGACCGGACCAAGATCCTCAGCTTCACCTTCGACGGCACCCGGCTGACCGGGTATGCGGGGGACACATTGGCCTCCGCGCTGATGGCGAACGGCGTCCGCGTGGTCGGCCGCAGCTTCAAATATCACCGGCCGCGCGGGATCTACAGCGACGGGCCCGAGGAGCCGAACGCGCTGGTTCATCTCCGCACCGGCGCGCGGCGGGAGCCGAACACCCGCGCCACCATGATTGAGCTTTACGACGGGCTCGTCGCCACCTCGCAGAACGCCTGGCCGTCGGTGAATTTCGACGTGATGGAGGTCAACGACCTGTTCGCCCCGTTTCTGGTGGCAGGCTTCTACTACAAGACCTTCATGGGCGCGCCGGGCTGGCACTTCTACGAGAAGCGTATCCGCAAAGCTGCGGGCATGGGTGCGGCGCAGCTGGACCGCGACCCGGATGCTTACGAAACCGCGAACGCCCATTGCGACGTGCTGGTGATCGGCGGTGGGGCGGCTGGGATCTCCGCAGCCCTGTCCGCCGGACGCAGCGGCGCGCGGGTTGTTTTGCTGGAGGAACGGGACCGGATCGGCGGCAAATTGCGGGGAGAGCGGGAGAGCATCGACGGCGCGCCGGCCCTGGAGTGGATCGCGGCCGCCGAAGCGGAATTGGCGAGCCTGCCCGAGATTCGGGTTCTGACCCGCACCACCGGCTTCGGGTATTACGATGACAACATGATCGGCGCTCTCGAACGGGTCTCCGACCATCTGGTTGAGCCGGACGCCCATTCTGTCCGGCAACGGATGTGGCGGATCCGGGCGCGCCGGGTGATCCTGGCCACCGGGGCCATCGAGCGGCCGCTGGTCTTCGGGGGCAACGACCGGCCGGGCGTGATGTTGGCGGGGGCGGCGCGCAGTGCCGTGAACAGGTTCGCCGTGCGACCGGGTCGGCGGGCGGTTGTGTTCGCAAACAACGACGATGGTTACCGCACAGCGCTCGATCTGCTCGCGGGCGGGGTCGAGATATCCTGCCTGGTCGATATCCGTGCCAGCGGCCACGGAGCCTGGCGCACCAAGGCCGAGCAGGCCGGGATCGACGTGCGGGTCGGCTCGGCGGTCGTCAACGTGCACGGCCGGAATGAGATCATCGGCTGCGACATCGCTCCGCTCGACGCGCAGGGCCGGTTGGCCGGAGCGCCGATCTTCATGGCCTGCGATCTGGTCGCGACCTCCGGCGGCTGGTCGCCGGCCCTGCACCTGCATAGCCAGGCGGGCGGCAAGGCGGAGTGGGACCCGGCGATCGCGGCCTTCGTGCCGGGCGCCGTTCGGCAAGCCCATGTCTCCGTCGGGGCTGCCGCTGGGCGGTTCTCGCTGGTCTCCTGCCTGACGGACGGGATGGATGCCGGTTCCGCCGCCGCCGAAGCGCTGGGATTCGCGCAGGGGTCCCGCGCGGAGCCTCCCGCG
>CALAHL010000145.1 GCA_937891725.1 uncultured Rhodospirillaceae bacterium
CGGCCGCCTGGCCGGGCTCCAAATCACCAAGCTGGAAGGGACCGTATGAGACCCGCAGCAGGCGGCTCACCGTCAGGCCGAGATGCTCCATCACCTTGCGGATCTCGCGGTTCTTGCCTTCACGGATCCCGACCGTCAGCCAGGAATTGGTTCGGCTGGCTTTGTCGATCGTGACCTCGACCGGACCATAGCGGACACCGTCGACCGTCACCCCGTTGGCCAAGGCCTTGAGATCCTTCTCCTTCAACTCGCCATAGACCCGCACCCGATAGCGGCGGACCCAACCGGTGGTCGGCAATTCCAGATAGCGCGACAGCTCCCCGTCATTGGTCAGCAGCAGCAGCCCTTCGGAATCGAAATCCAGCCGCCCGATGGACACCACTCGCGGCAGATCCTTCGGCAACGATTCCGCCAGGGTCGGGCGTCCATCGGGATCCCGATCGGTGGTCAGAACCCCGCGGTCCTTGTGATAGCGCCACAGGCGGGGCGGCTCGATTTCGGGGAGCGGTTTGTCGTCGACGACAATGACGCTGGTCTCGTTCACCGTGACCGCCGGGGATTCCAAGATTTTTCCGTCAACAGATACCCGGCCCGCCTCAATCCAACGTTCCGCATCCCGGCGGGAACACAGCCCGGCCCGGGCCATGCGCTTGGCGATCCGTTCGACCGGTCGGCTGTCTTCGAACAGGGCAGACAACCGTTCCTTGGTCTCCGCCACGGTGTCCGTGAACTTGGCGGAAGACCGGGAACGGGAAGCGGGTGCAGCACCTGAAGTGCGGTTTGGAGGATTTGCCATGGCGAAGGCTGTGTACCGCGAGCCAAGCCGGGATACAATCACGCATGCGACCCGAGCAGAACGATCTTTCGACGCCCCCTATGCATCTGGCCCTCGATGCGGCACGCCAAGCCGCGTCGATGGGAGAGGTGCCCGTCGGCGCCGTCATCACCGAGGCCGCGACCGGCCGGGTGCTGGCGGTCGCGCACAACCGGGTGGAGACCGACCAGGATCCGACCGCCCATGCCGAGATCCTCGCCATTCGGGAAGCCGCGCGGGTCATTGGGGCCGCCCGCCTGACCGACTGCGACCTGCACGTGACCTTGGAGCCTTGTGCCATGTGCGCCCAAGCGCTGGCGCATGCCCGCATTCGACGGCTGTTCTTCGGCGCCTATGATCCGAAGGGCGGCGGGGTCGAGCACGGCGCACGGGTGTTCAGCCATCCGACCTGCCATCACCGACCGGACGTGGTCGGCGGGATCGAGGAGCGGGCTTCGTCCGAACTGCTCAGGTCGTTTTTCAGGGATTTGAGAGACGGAGCCACCGGCCAACAGTCTTGACCGAAACGATCGGGACGGGCACACCCGAACAGGGAATAACCGGTGGGGGCCGATCAGCCGTGTCCGAAGACAACAAGAAAAAGCTGGAATCCATCAACGTGCACGTGATCTTCGATCTTGAGCGGGATCGGCTCAACGCACGGAATTTCCTGAAGGAACTGATGGAGCAGAACTGGCCGATTCAGATAACCGGAGTTTCGAAACGGGAGAATATCGCCGCTACCCAACGCGAGTTGGTGATGCTTGAGACCATGCGACAAGCGAGCCGGGCGCTGGTGCTGATCTCGCCATCGACCGCCGTCAGCCGCAATGTCGGTGAGGAAGTCCGGATGTCGAAATCGGCCCGGCTCCGGCTCATCGGAATTCTGATCAACGGCGCCACCGCCTACACCCATTTGCCCGAAGGCATGCATCGCTCCCAGGTCGTCGGCTGGGACTGGGCGGCGGTGAAGAAGATGGTTTACTGACGCTAGATCAGCGCCTGATAGGTCAGCACACGAAGCTCCCGGCGCAGCGGCCAAGCCGACGAGGGCAACAACTGGGTGAAGAAGATCACGGACAGATCTTCCGCCCGGTCGATCCAGAACCCTGTGCTGGCAACCCCACCCCAGGCGAATTCCCCGGCACTTCCGACGATTTGCGCGTGCGCCGGGCTCAGAACCACCGATCCACCGAGCCCAAACCCGATCCCGACCATCGGCATCTCGGAATGGGTGGCGACCCCCATCGACGCGATGTCGCCCGGTAGGTGGTTGCTCATCATAAGATCAACCGTCTTGCGGCCCAGAACC
>CALAHL010000146.1 GCA_937891725.1 uncultured Rhodospirillaceae bacterium
ACTTGACCTCCATGCGGGCGCAGAGATCGGCCGCCAGATCGAGCTCGAAGCCGACCAGTTTGCCGGAGCTGTCGGTGAAGTTCCACGGCGCGTAGGCACCTTCGGTGGCGATCCGCACGGTTGAGCCCTTGGCCCAGTCGGCGGCGACGGCCGGGCCGGTCACCGCGAGGGTGAGGGCGGCGGCTGCGGTGATGGTCTTCAGAAACGTCTTCACGGTCTAGGCCTCCTATTGTCTGATGTCTGTCCGGTAGAACTCAATCCTTCACGCAGGCCCGATCGCCGGTCTCAGCCGTCCGACAGGCTCGCGAGAAACTGTTTGCACCGCTCCGAGTCAGGTGATCCAAAAACTTTGTCCGGCGGCCCCTGCTCTTCGATCTGGCCCTGGTGCAGAAAAACGATCTGGTCCGAGACGTCGCGGGCGAAGCGCATCTCGTGTGTGACGATGATCATGGTGCGCCCCTCGTCCGCCAGCTGCCGCATCACCAGCAGCACCTCGCCGACCAGCTCCGGGTCGAGTGCCGAGGTCGGCTCGTCGAACAGCAATACCTCCGGCTCCATCGCCAGCGCGCGGGCGATCGCGCAGCGCTGCTGCTGGCCGCCGGACAGATGGGCCGGATACTGATGCCGCTTGTCGGCGATCCCCACCTTGGCGAGCAGGGTCTCGGCCCGGTCGATCGCCTCCGACTTGGGAACCCCCAGCACGTGGACCGGCGCCTCGATCACGTTCTCCAGCACGGTCATATGGGTCCAGAGATTGAAGTTCTGGAACACCATGCCGAGCTTGGCCCGCATCCGGTCGACCTGCTTCATGTCGGCGGGGGCCTGCGCGCCGCCCTTGGCGGGCTTCATGTTGATCAGCTCGCCCGAGATCCGGACCTCGCCGCCATCGGGGATTTCCAGCAGGTTGAGGCAGCGCAGAAAGGTCGACTTGCCCGAGCCCGACGCCCCGATCATCGAGATCACCCGGCATTCGGCGGTCGACAGCGACACGCCCTTCAGGACTTCGAGATCACCGAACGCCTTGCGCAGCCCGCGCACGTCGACGGCCGGCGCGGCACTCGTTTCGGCCGCGATCTCCGCCGCTACCGCCATATCCCCAGCCCCACCAAACACTGCCTCCAAATCCGACCGAGCGCGCACCACAAAACTGTCACGACCGCAGCATAACCGCACCAGCGTTAGCGGCAAGAGGAGAAGCGGGCGGGCGGGATCCCTTAACGACTACCCCCCCATCTCGTCCTCGATGAACGCGCGGATCACGCCGTCCATGTCCTGGTCGCGGCGGAAGCCCATGCGGTCGGCGCGGGGGGTCTCGAAATTGTTCGGCCAGCCGTGGACGATCTTCTCGATGAAGGGATCGCGCTCCCATTTCACCCGCGCGGCCACCTCCGGACCGGCGACGCGTTCCAGGGCCGCGACCATCTCGCCGACGCTGACATGGAAGCCGGGCAGGGCCACCGCGCGCCAGGTGCCGCCGCTGCCGTCGGCTTTCGCGGTCCAGGCCTCGGCCGGCAGGTCGTGGGCGATCCGGGTGTTGGCGACGATGCTGCGCGGGCTGGCCAGCCACATGGGTGTCTCGGGGGCGACCGGGCAGAGCGCCTCCTGGCCGTGCAGCGGCTCGCGGATGATCGAGGAGGCGAAGGTGCTGGCCGCCTTGTTCGGTTTGCCTGGACGCACCACCACGGTGGGATAGCGCAGCGCGCGCCCGTCGATGAAACCGCGCCGGGAATAGTCGTTGATCAGCAGCTCGCCAATCGCCTTCTGGGTGCCGTAGCTGGTCTGGGGGGTGAGCTGCTGGCGGTCGGTGATCACGTCCGGCATGTCGCCGCCATAGGCCGCGCAGGAGCTGGCGAACACGATCTTCGGGCAGGTGCCGTGCCTGCGGGCGATCTCCAGGATCTCCAGCGTCGAGTCCAGGTTGACGGTCTTTCCGAGCTCGAAATCCTCCTCGGCCCCCGCACTCACCACTGCCGCCAGATGGAACACCGCCTTGGTGTCCGACCCGATCGCGTCGCCCAGCAGCTCGGAGCTGCCGATATCGCCGGAGATCGCCCGCACCCGCGCGTCCTCGGTCAGCTCCGCCGGCGGATCCACCATGTCGACCATCGTCAGCCGCTCGACCCCCAGCGCGTTGTCGTCGAGCAGCGCGCGCGCCAGCTTGCGGCCGATGAACCCCGAGCCGCCGGTGATGGTGATCTTCATGGGAGGTGTCCTCGTGTTGGTCTCGATATCTTTGCGTCGTCGAACGCGCCTAAAGCCGCCCTTTGATCCAGCCCAGGCCTTCCAACGTGCCGGCCTTGGGGCGATATTCGCAGCCGACCCACCCGGTGTAGCCGGAGGCGTCGATCAGGTCGAACAGGTAGGGGTAGTTGATCTCGCCGATATCCGGTTCGTGGCGGTCCGGCACGCCCGCGATCTGGACGTGGCGGGTGATGTCCAGCATCGCCTCGAAGGTCTTGGCGAGGTCGCCGTCGACGATCTGGCAGTGGTAGAAATCGAACTGCAGGCCGACATTGGGCGCGCCCACGGTCTCGACCACCCGGCGGCCCTCCCATTGGCTGTTCAGAGCGTAGCGGGGAATGTCGCGCGGATTGATCGGCTCGACGATCAGCGTCTTGCCGCGCGCCGCCGCGATCGGGGCCGCGCGTTTCAGGTTGGCGATCAGGGTGCCCAGGCAGGCGGCCTTGTCGGCGCCGCCGGGCATGACCCCGCTCATCACGTGGATCCGCTCGTTTCCGATCACCTCGGCATAGTCGAGCGCCTTTTCCAGTGCCGCCTCGAACACCGCCTCCTTGCCGGGCACCGCCGCGAAACCGCGATCTCCAGCCGCCCAATCCCCCGGCGGCAGATTGAACAGCGCCTGGCTCAGCCCATTGGCTTTCAGTTTGCCCGATATCTCTTCCGGCGTGAAATCGTAGGGGAACAGGAACTCCACCGCCTTGAAACCGGCCTTGGCCGCCGCCTCGAACCGGTCGAGGAAGTCGTGCTCGGTGAACATCATGGAGAGATTGGCGGCGAAATTGGGCATCTTGCGTTTCCCGGTCCGGTTTCCTGTTCTTATGATTGCGCACACGATAGGCGGGACCTAGGGTCGCTGCAAAGGCCAACTGGGCAAACACCCGCTTGGAAATGACCTGCCGTTCGCGCGGCATCAGGAAGAGACGAGACGATGGCTCCGGTGCTTGGGTGTATTGCGGACGATTTCACGGGAGCGACCGATCTCGCCAACATGCTGGTGCGCGGCGGCCTACGGACGGTTCAGTTGATCGGCGTGCCCGAGGCGGGAACCGAGATCCCGGATGTGGATGTCATCGTGGTGGCGCTGAAGTCCAGGACCATTCCGGTGGCGGACGCGGTCTCGGACTCGCTGGCGGCCCTGAAGTGGCTGCAGGCGGCGGGGGCCAGCCGGTTCTTCTTCAAATACTGCTCGACCTTCGATTCGACCGACCAGGGCAATATCGGGCCGGTGGCGGACGCGCTTCTGGACGCGCTCGATGCGGATTTCACCATCGCCTGCCCGGCCTTCCCGGAGACCGGCCGGACGATCTTCAAGGGCCATCTGTTCGTGGGCGATCAGCTGCTGTCCGAAAGCTCGATGCGCCATCACCCGCTGACCCCGATGACCGACAGCAATCTGGTCGCGGTGCTGGGTCGGCAGACCGCTCGCAAAGTGGGGCTGGTGCAGCACCGCGACGTGGCCGGTGGCGCAGAGGCGATTGGTGAGCGGCTTCAGGCGCTGCGCGCGGACGGCTTCGGCTATGCCATCGTCGATGCGATCAGCGACGATCAGCTTTATGAGATCGGCGAGGCGCTGGCGGATCTGCCCCTGATCACCGGCGGCTCCGGCGTGGCCCTGGGGCTGCCGAACGCCTATCGCCGCCGGGATCTGGTGCCGGATCAGCCGGGGCGTGCCGATGCGGTGCCGAGCGTCTCCGGCAAGGCGCTGGTGGTCGCGGGGTCCTGCTCGGCCGCGACCCTGGGACAGGTGGCGGTCTGGGAGCAGAGCCGGCCGAGCTACAATATCGATCCCCTCAAGCTCGCCGACGGTGCGGATGAGGTAGGGGCTGCGCTTGCGGTTGCCCGCGCGCATCCGGATCAGCCGGTTCTGATCTATGCCAGCGCGGCCCCTGAGGTGGTGAAAGCGGTCCAGCAGCGCCTGGGCCGGGAGGAGGCGGGCGCGATGGTCGAGCGCGCGCTTGCCGCGATCGCAAAAACCCTGGTCGACGCCGACGGCGTGCGTCGGCTGGTCGTGGCCGGTGGGGAGACCTCCGGTGCCGTGGTCGGCGCGCTCGGGGTGACGGGACTGCACATCGGCGCGCAGATCGACCCCGGGGTGCCCGGGACGGTCACCCTCGGCGACCGCACCCTGGCGTTGGCGCTGAAATCCGGCAATTTCGGCGCACCCGATTTCTTCGAGAAGGCGCTCGCCCAGATGCCGTAACCGAAGGCCGTGATCAGGCGACCGCGTATTTCTCTATCGCCGCAGGATCGAAGCTGAAGCCGAAGCCGGGACGGTCCGGGATCAGGATATCGCCGTCCTCCATCTCCATGCTTTCGGCATAGAGCGGCGCGAACCAGGGCATGTGCTCCGAGAAGGTCGCGTTGGAGGCGGCGCCGACCAGTTGCAGGGAATACTCGGTGTACAGGTGCGGGCTGACCGGCACGTCATAGGATGCCGCCATCGCGGCCACCCGCATCCATTCGGTGACACCGCCGACCCGCTCCAGATCCGGCATCAGGATATCGGCCGATTTGCGCTCCAGCATGTCGCGGAAGCCGTAGCGGCCGTACTCGGTCTCGCCGCTGGCGATCGGGGTGTCCAACGCCGCCGCGACCAGGCCGTGGCCCTCCAGGTCGTGAGCGGGCACCGGCTCCTCGAACCAGGTGAGATCGAAATCCTCCAGCCTGCGGCCCAGTCGGATCGCCTGGCTGACGGTCAGCCCCTGATTGGCGTCCGCCATCAGCTTGATCTTCGGCCCGATGGCGTTGCGCACGGTGGTGACCCGCTCGATATCCTCGGCGATATCGAACTTGCCGACCCGCATCTTCACCGCCTTGAAGCCCTGGGCGACAAAGCTCTTCGCCTCGTCCTCCAGTTCCTGCATCGAGCGCGAGGCCCACAGTCCGCCGGAGGCATAAGCTGGAACCCGGTCCCGGCGCTTGCCCAACAGCCGGGAGATCGAGACGCCCATGGACTTCCCCAGAATATCCCAGCACGCGCAGTCGATCGCCGACAGCCCGTACATGGTCAGGCCCTTGTGACCCAGGAAACTGTTCTCGGCCCACATGTCGTCGAACCGGGCCGAGGTGTCGCGCGGGTCCTTGCCGATCGCCTGGGTGCCCAGGAGTTTCACCATCTCCTCCAGCACCGGCAGGCGGTGCGGGCCGACCGCCCACAGCAGCGCCTCGCCGGTGATGCCTTCATCGGTGTCCAGCCAGACCAGGACCGCCGAGATCCCCGGAATGAAATGGGTGGCGGATTGGATCGGCTTGTCGAACGGCACCACCGCTCTCTGGGTGCGCACGCCTGTGATCTTCATGGGAGTCCTCCGGATTTTTTTGTTTGTTTGGTGACGTTTAAGTCGACGCAGCTAGACCGCCTGTCCGGCCGGCAGCACCATGATGCGCGGGATCAGGACATGGCGCGGTTGCTCGCAGGCGAACACCACCGCGCGGGCCACATCCTCGGGGGTGAGCGGTTGGTCAACGCCCTGGACGACTTCGGGACGCACGCTGTGATCGCGGTGCAGGTCGGTCCGCACCAGGCCCGGCTCGACCACCGCGACCCGCACGCCGGTGCCGGCCAGCTCAAGCCGCAGGGCCTCGGACAGAGCTTCGATGGCGTACTTGGTGCCGGCATATCCGCCTGCGCCCGGCCGCACCTTGGTGCCGAAGACCGAGCCGGTGCTCATCAGGAAGCCGGAGCCTTGCGCCTTGAAATGCTTGACGGCGGTGTAGGCGAAACGGAAGGCGGCCTCCACATTCACCCGGATCATCTCGGCCAGCTTTTCGATGTCGATGTCGTCGACCGGGCCGCCGTGGATCAGCCCCGCATTGCTGAACGCGATATCGGCCCGGCCGAAGCGCTCATGGGCCAGATTGAACAGCGCCATCGGCGTGTCCGGATCGGTGATGTCGCCGGCCATGACCGCGCAATCGGGAAGCCGCGCCGCATGCTGCTCCAGGATATCCTGCCGGCGTCCGTGCAGCACGAGCTTGACCCCCCGCGCCGAGAAGGCTTCGGCGGTCGCGAGCCCGATGCCGCTGGTCCCGCCGGTGATGATCGCCACCTTGCCCGAAAGTTCCGTCATGACCGTCTCCCGATTCCTAGGTTTTGGAGAGGGTCCCGGATTTCCGAAGGCGGTTCAATGGCACTTCGGGCGCGACAGTGCTGCCGTTCGCCGCTCGATCGCCCGCTCCAATGGCATCACTCCCCGGAGGCACGACTGCGAAACGGGATGGCCCCAATCGGGGAGGGCGGCACTGTGAACCAAGCCGTTCCTAAGGTAGTCTGCGCCGCGCAGTGGATCTTGAGGGAAAAAGCATGTCGGACTTCGAGCGTATTTTTGTCCGGAATCGCGAGTGGGCCGAACGGGTTAAGCGAACCGATCCCGATTTCTTCCTGAACCTTGCCCAACAGCAGGCGCCCGAGTTCCTGTGGATCGGGTGCGCCGACAGCCGGGTGCCCGCCAATCAGATCATGACGCTTCCGCCGGGCGAAGTCTTCGTTCACCGCAACATCGCCAATGTGGTGGTGCCGTCGGATCTGAACTGTCTGTCGGTGCTGCAGTTCGCGGTCGAGGTGCTGAAGGTCAAGCACATCATTGTCTGCGGCCATTACGGCTGCGGCGGGGTGCGGGCCGCGATGTCGTCGGAGGATCACGGCCTGATCGACAACTGGCTGAACCATATCCGGCTGGTCCACCGATTGAATCATGACCGGTTCGAGGGGGACATGTTCAGCGAGGACAACCAGAACCTGCTGTGCGAGCTCAACGTCGAGGAGCAGGTGCGCAATGTGTGCAGCACCACGATTGTGCGCAATGCCTGGAAACGCGGTCAGGACCTGACCGTGCATGGTCTGGTCTATGCCTTGAAGGACGGGATCCTGAAGGAGCTCTGTCGCAACGAGGCGCCGGAGGCGGCCTAAGCTTTCGGGATCGCGGCCATGCGGGCCAATACGGCGGCGTGCGACCGGATCCCGTTGTGGAAACAGATCCGCTCGAACTTCTCATTAGGGCTGTGCACCCGGTCGTCGGACAGCCCGAAGCCGAGCAGGATCGAGTCCATGCCGAGCATCTGGTTGATCGCGCCGACCGCCGGGATCGAGCCGCCGGAGCCGATGAGAAAGGCGTCCTTGCCGTAGATGTCCCGCAACCCACTGAGCCCCGCTTGCAGATAAGCAGAG
>CALAHL010000147.1 GCA_937891725.1 uncultured Rhodospirillaceae bacterium
GCCTTCGTGATGGAAAACGTGAAGGGCATGCTGTCATCGACGATCGAAAGCCGGATGGTCTTCGAAATGCTGATGGAGGATCTGACCTCGCTCGGCACCGGGCATGCGCATGACTATGAACTCCGGGCGATCCGTCTTTCGGACGGCAAGGCGACGCTGCTGGAGCCGAAACAGCCGTCAGACTTCATCGTGCGTGCCGAGGATTTCGGCGTGCCACAGCGCCGCCATCGGGTCATCATCGTTGGCATCAGATCGGACCTTGCCAACCGGATGTCGGGTACCAGCATTCCTGTCACGGGCACAAGACGCACGGTCGGCGAGACGATTGGAAACATGCCGCCCCTTCGCAGCGGTATCAGCCGCGACGTCGATACCGCAACTGCCTGGAAGCGCGAGGTCGTTGAGGCTGGAAACATCTTGGCCAGCATATACAAGATCAGTGGAGATGAGGCTCTCCGCAAAGCTTTCTTGGCTGTTGTGAAGCGCATGAAGAAAGCTGCGCCCGGACAACGTACGGACGCGAGCCTGCCCGCAAGCTACGGCACCTCCAACGACGACCTGATACGTTGGCTCGAACGACCTGAACTGCAGGCCCTTGCCCAGCACGAAACGCGTGGGCACATGGCGTCAGACCTCGGTCGCTACCTTTTTGCGGCGGTCTTCGGTGAAAAGCGCCAGTACAGCCCGAAGGCGGCAGATTTCCCCCTCGCGCTCAGCCCCGACCACAAGAACTGGCACAGCGGTATCTTCAGCGACCGTTTCCGGGTTCAGTTGGCCCATGAAGCTGCAACAACCGTGACCAGCCACATCTCCAAAGACGGGCACTACTTCATCCATCCAGACCCTGCGCAGTGTCGCAGCCTGACAGTGCGCGAGGCCGCCCGGCTGCAGACCTTCCCGGACGACTACCTGTTCCTCGGCAACCGGACTCAGCAATACGTCCAGGTTGGAAATGCAGTTCCACCGTTCTTGGCACGCCAGATCGCAGCGTTGATTCACACATCCCTGACAAAAGCGGACACCCACGAGACTTGAGTGACACTTTGGTCACCTTGCGTGGCTTGTATCAACGAGATGTTCCCGCCAGAGTAGCTCGTGTGCGTTCTACCAAGGGTTCCAATGACGGAAATTGTTGTTTCAAGACGGGCGGATGCGACACCTCATGCTGCGGCATTGATCGAGGGGTTGAGGGACATCGGTTATTCTCTTGAAACTGCCGTTTCAGACATCATCGACAATTCAATTACCGCAGGCGCACATCGTATTCAGGTGATCACGGAAACCTATTCCGACGAACCCTACATCGCAATTGTCGATGACGGCGATGGCATGGCTGAGGATGAACTGATTGCGGCTATGCGGCCAGGCAGCAGAAATCCCCTCGCCGCCAGAGACGAGCCAGACCTTGGACGTTTCGGGTTGGGCCTCAAGAGCGCAAGCTTTTCTCAGTGCCGAAGACTGACTGTCATTTCTCGGAAATCTGGCCAAACCTCTGCCGCCATCTGGGATCTTGACGACGTTGCGGAACGAAATGAGTGGGCGGTCCAATTGCCCGATGATCTTGCGGGACTCCCAGCCGTCGAGCATCTTGGCCCCACCGGTACCATCGTCCTCTGGCAGAAACTTGATCGCCTTACGGGCGGCTATTCACATAATGGCGCCAAACGTGCCGAAGTCATCAACCAGAGGATTGCCGAAACCGAAAGGCATCTGCGCCTCGTCTTCCATCGGTTCATGGAGGACACCAAGCCCATTCGCCTCTTGCTGAATGGGCGTCTCCTGCAGCCGCTGGATCCCTTTGCTCGCAAGAATCCGGCCACCATCACGGATCCGGAAGAGAAGCTGACGTTGATCCGGGGCGATGTTGAAATCCAAAGTTTCACGCTTCCGCACCACAAACAGATGAGCAAGGCGGACTGGGAGGATATCGGTGGCCCGGAAGGCCACCTGAAATCGCAGGGCTTCTATCTCTACCGCGGCAAGCGGCTGATCCTACACGGCGCATGGTTCGGCCTGTGCCGACAATCCGAGATCACGAAGCTGTCGCGAGTAAGGATCGACATTCCGAACAGCATGGACGCTGACTGGAAGATCGACGTCAAGAAATCCTCGGCGCAGTTGCCGCCAATCGTTCGCGACCGGCTGAAGAAGGTGATTGAGCGCATCCTTGCCGGATCAAAGCGGACATACAGCAAGCGCGGACAAAAGCTGGTCGATCATGAACGCCTGCCGATGTGGCACAGGATCCAAGCCGATGGGCAAATCCGCTATCGACCGAATGCGGACCATCCTGCGTTTGCAGATTTTGCAGAGAGCCTTCCACCGGATTTGCGGCGCGGTTTCTTCAACTGTGTCTCGCTCGTCGGGGCGTCGCTGCCCATCGAAACCCTCTTTGCCGACATGGCAGGAACTGCCGAGCAGATCGTTCCAGACCAAGTGGATGAGGACGCCCTGAGCCAAGCGGTTCAGGCAGTTCTGACGCGCATGCTGGAAGCGAAGAAAGACATGAAGGAAATCATTGCCTTGATGAAGGACAACGACCCTTTCCGATCTGCGTGGGAAGACACTCAGCGCATCATCGCGGCAACGATCCAGACGAAGGAAGACAAGTGAAACCCCTCCTGAGCAGCCTTGAAGGCATGACGTCCATGTACATGGCGTCGCAACCTGCGCCCCATACCGCACAATCGATCCGCGACATCATCACGCAACTGCGCAGCACGCCCATGTTTGCGGGGCAGGTCGAAGACAGTGAAGCGGAAGAGCTCGCCCGTCTGATCGAAGAAAAGTACGGTATCAGCATGGGCCTCGGCGCCATCGTTGACGCGAAGGATTTCCGCCCCTGGCTGCACGACGCGCGGATCAATGGCGAAGTCGGAGACTTCTACTGGGGTCGGTACCGCCAGTTGTTGAACCTGAAGGGCCTGCCAAAGTCGGTCATCGACGCAACCGATGAAGTGACGGACAAGGTTCTCGATCGACTGGGCGACCCGAACAACACCAGTGCGTGGAGTCGCCGCGGCATGGTCGTCGGACACGTCCAGAGCGGCAAAACACAGAATTATACGGGTCTCATCTGCAAGGCGGCCGACGCTGGCTATCGCCTTATCGTGGTGATCGCGGGCATCCATAACAATCTGCGCAACCAGACACAGGCCCGTATCGATGAAGGCTTCATCGGCCGAGACACTGGGCGGCTCGCCCATGTCAACAAGGCGCAGCGCCAGAAACTTATCGGCGTGGGGCAATTCGATCAGCGCGAATTTCCGGTTTCGCTGACCAACACATTGCGTGATTTCAACAAGGCGACCGCCACCACCAACACCAGCCAGATCGGACAATACAACGTGCCGGTCGTTCTGGTGATCAAGAAAAACTCCAGCACGTTGAAGAACTTGCTGGAATGGCTGAAGGAGCACTCGGTCCAGCAAGGGACGCAGATGGTCAAACAGCCTATGCTGGTCATC
>CALAHL010000148.1 GCA_937891725.1 uncultured Rhodospirillaceae bacterium
CCGATCGGCGTATCGAATACCCGCAGGCCCGGGTTGCCGGATATGCCCCAGGGTGTCCGCTCATACTTGGTCATGATCTGCTTGTCCTGATGGCCGACATCCCCATTCGGCGCGAACAGCCGCGCCCGGTTGACGACGCGCCCATCCTCAAGCCGCAAGGGCAGGGAGGCCGCGAGAATGAACACATCATGCTCCCGGGCAAGCCGCCGGTGGACCGCGTCGATATCGGCAGCAAGGTCAGTCAGCGTGTCGATCTGGCGGATGATGTCGCCTTCAGCCTCCGCACCGCGGATCGAGACGATCTCGAGCGAGCCGTATTCCGGAAAGATCAGGATGCCGCTCGGCGCCAGCTCGGCACCGCGCGCAACCCAGCCCGACAGATGCTCGACCCAATCCTCCCACCGTGACGGTCGACCGATCGGATACTGACTGGTGGCGATCTTGACGGTGCGTGCGGTCATAACGGTTTCATCCAAAACTGCATGGGCTTTTCGGTCTCGTGGTCTTGGTCGATATCGGTCCAGGCAAACTGTCCCACAAGACCGTCAACCGGAGTATAGCCGAAGTGCCGCCAAACCGGATCGAGCGGCTGAAACGCCTTTGGTTTCAGCGGATGCGTGTCCGGGCGTTTGACGCCGCAGAAGACCGCATGCGTGAAGGTGCCAAGATCGCGGGCCCATTGCTCGCGCTCTTCAAAGAACCGGCGATACACACCGCGACCTCGGTACTCCGGCAGGAGCACGGATTCACAATTGTAGAAGATACGGTCGATATCCCAGTTTCCGGCCTTGAACGGAGCCAGGAAGGCCGCGTGTTCATGGACCAACGGCGCGCCGGTGGCGGCACCGACGACCCGCTCACCATCCCGGGCAAGCACGATCACGGCGTTGTCAGCATTGGCAAACCGCGCGAGGTATCGGGCTTCGTAGTCCGGGTCGCCATCGTAGAGATACGGCCAAGCTTGAAACACCGTGATCCGGAGATCCGCGAGCTGATCCAGATAAGGGGCGATGGCATCCGGATGGGTATGAGTCTCGACGGTCAGAGACATTGGCGAGGATCCGTGGTCCTGAGTTTGGAAAGCGCGGGGCTGGGTGTCTGTTTGCATTAATTGTCTGTAGGTATTTGGGTGCTAAAGTAGATTTCCATAACCAGTGTGCTCCAACACAGATTTGGTCGGCGATTGATGTCTCAAGCGGAATTGCCAAAAGACGAGGAGCTGCGCATTGCCGCACTGAAATCGTTGCGCATCCTCGATACAGGTCGCGAGGACGCCTTCGACGATTTGGTATCGGCTGCGTGCACCCTATTCCAGGTTCCGATAGTGCTGATTTCCCTTGTGGACGAAGGGCGTCAATGGTTCAAGGCCAGCATTGGTGTAGAGGCCTGCGAAACGCCGCGTGAACACTCGATTTGCTCCCACGCAATTCTGTCCGACGATGTCCTGGTGATACCGGACACCACTTTGGATGCCCGGACCCGCGACAACCCGTTGGTGACGGGGGATATGGGGATCCGGTTTTACCGGGGATGTCCCGAGCCGTGTTGAAATATGCTCGGCAGGCATGGCTGGTTGAACA
>CALAHL010000149.1 GCA_937891725.1 uncultured Rhodospirillaceae bacterium
TCATGGCTCCGGCCCTGCCAATCGCCGAAATCCTGCTCGATCAGGTCGGGTTCCTGGACGAGGGCGTCGGGCTGCCCGCCGATCGCGCGGGCGGTCTGATGGGTGCGTTTGAGCGGGCTGACCAGCCAAACCGCCGCCTGTGGTAGGCGCCCCGCCGTCGCCTGCACCTTTACGGCGTCGGTCACGTCGCAGTCGAGATCAAGATGGCCGTAGATTGCCCCGCCCGGATTACGCACCGGGGCATGCCGGACCAGCCACCACCGGATCATGCTCAAACGCCCAAACCGGCTGATATCGCCAATAAGGCTGCGGTTTCGGCGAGGAGTGCGGCTGCGCCGAACACGTCGCCGGTCGCACCGCCAATCTGCTTGCGGGCGAGCAAGCCGATGACAGCTGCCGCGCCGCCCGCGCTCAGGACCGCATAGATCCCGAGGCCGGCCGGCAGCACGAAAATCGCCAGTGCCAAGCCCAGACCTCCGGCCCATAGCATTCCCATCCGTCCCGCCGTCCCCGCCAGTCGGGCCAGACCGTCCGGTGCCGCAAACGGAAGAAAATGGGAAAGTGCAGGGATCACTGCGCGGCCTAGCGCATGACTTGCGACCAAGGCTGCGGCGGCGTCCGCACCGTTCGGAATTGCACTCAAGGCCGCGACTTTAAGGCTGACCACCAGGATCAGACCCATCACCCCGTAGCTGCCGATCCGGCTGTCGCGCATGATGTGGCGTTTGGCCTCGGCATTCCGCCCACCGCCGAACCCGTCCGCCACATCGGCGAACCCGTCCTCGTGCAGGGCACCGGTGACCAGCGTTCCCGCCGCCACGGCAAACAGGGCCACAGCCAGCGGCGGTAGGGAGAGCCCAGCTGCAAGCCCAAATGCGACCGCTGTCAACGCTCCCACGAGTGCGCCGACCACGGGAAAGGCCCAGGCGGCGTCCATTAACGGACGGTCATAACCGACCGGACCCGGCCAGGGCAGCCGTGTCAGAAAGGTGACCGCCTGGCCCAGTTCCTCGACCCACTGGATCGTCGGGCCGCCCGATCCGGACGGGTGTCTTTGCGGATTCTCGTTGGCCATTGGCGCTCGCTTGGTTGATCGCGGTCGGTTGGCGGTTTGAAACACCAGCTTTTTCATATAGGAACCGAGACCTGCAAAACATCTACAGACGAGTTGGATTTCTCACCGCCATGACCGAAAAGCCCTTCGATCCGAATGACGCCTCGCTTGAGGAGATGCGCAAGCTGTTCCGTGAATTTCCGGGCCCGGACCTAGAAGCTGGAACCCAAGCGATAGAACGCGAAGTGCGATTGACGAAACCGCGCGGTTCGCTCGGTCGGTTGGAGGAATTGGCAGGCTGGCTCTCGGCCTGGCAAGGACGGCACCCGCCTCGGGTTGAGCATCCCCGGACAGCCGTGTTCGCTGGCAATCACGGGGTGGCGGCGCGCGGGGTCTCCGCCTTTCCGGCATCTGTGACCGAGCAGATGGTGGCGAATTTCGTGAAGGGCGGGGCGGCGGTCAATCAACTCTGCCAGACCTTCGACGCGGATCTGCGGGTCTACGAGTTGGCATTGGAGCAGGGGACCAAGGATTTTACGGTCGAAGCCGCGATGGATGAGGGCGAATGCGCCCGTGCCATGGCTTACGGCATGATGTCGGTGGAACCCGGGCTGGACGTGCTCTGTCTGGGGGAGATGGGGATCGGCAATACGACCTCGGCTGCTGCCCTCGCCTGCGCGCTGTTCGGGGGTGAGGCCGAGGACTGGGTCGGTGCGGGAACGGGTGTGTCCGGTACTGTGCTGGAAACCAAGACTCGGGTGATCGCCGAAGGGGTCGCGAAGCACCGGCAAGCGGGCGACCCGCTCCAACTTCTCGCGGCGCTTGGAGGGTTGGAGTTGGCGGCCATCGCGGGGGCGGTGATCGCCGCCCGGCTGGCGCGGACGCCAGTGGTCCTGGACGGCTTTGCCTGCACGGTGGCGGCCTCGGTGCTGTGGATGATCGATCGGCGCGCCCTGGACCATTGCATCGTCGCTCATCGTTCGGTCGAGCCCGGACATACCAAGCTGCTGGCGCTGATCGGCAAGGAGCCGTTGTTCGATCTGGGCATGCGCTTGGGCGAAGGGTCTGGAGCCACCCTGGCGTTGGGTGTTCTAAAAGCGGCGGCGGCCTGTCACGCTGGTATGGCCACGTTCGCCGAGGCTGGCGTGTCGGGCGAGGGAGGACACTGATCGTGGCTACGGATGATCCGGCCATCAAGCCGAGCCCCTGGCGGGTCGAGAGCAGCCGGCCCGGCCATTCCGATCAGTTTTTAAGTCACCGGATGGATCGCTGCATCACCGAGCGCGGCCAGGTCTTGGACCCGTATCATGTTCTGGATCTCAAGGATTGGTGCCATGTGGTGGCGCTGACGCCGGATGGCCGACTGGTGATCATAGAGGAATATCGTCACGGGAGCAGGCGTGTGGAGCGCGGTCTGCCCGGCGGTACAGTCGATCCGGGCGAGGATGCGCTTACCGCCATGCGTCGGGAGTTGACGGAAGAGACGGCGTACGTGGCACCCGATTGGATCACAATCAGCACCGTCCGTCCGAATCCAGCCTTGCAGTCCAACCGAGTCACCAATTTCCTGGCCCTCGACGCGGTGCCGAGCGGGGAACGCTCCCTGGATCTGGGCGAGACCATCGACGTTTTCACCATGGCACCGGCCGAGGCCTTCGCCCAGGCGATGGCAGGGGATCCGATCGGCCACGCGATGCATGTCATGGGCCTGTTGGTCGCGCGGGAATACGCGCGCACCCACTTGGCGGAAGACCCGAGACTGGCCCCACTGTTGGGGTGAGCTACTCGCCCACCTGAAGCAGCTTGCCCTCGGCACGGGCATGGGCGAAGGCCTTCACGAAAACCGCGACGCCGATTGCCACATAGACCGCGTCCAGGGCAAGGGCGCAGCCGAATCGGGTCCAGTTGAAACTGCCGTCGGTCAGCACCTGTCGCATACCCTCGAACACATGGGCGGACGGGGTCATCCAGGAGATCACCTGCAGCCATTCCGGCAGGATCGCGACCGGATAATAGACCGCACTGATCGGCGCGAAGGCGAAGATTGCGACCCAGGCCAGCGATTCCGCCCCAAGGCCGTAGCGCAGCACCATCGACACCACGACCAGCCCCATCCCCCAACTCATCAGCATCAGACAGGTGAAGAACGCGACCAGCGGTAGGCCGAGGGCGAACAGGTTGAAGCTGTACAGAAAGATCGCCAGCACGGCGGCGGCCCCGGCCCCCAGGACCGTGCGGATCAGGCTCATGGTCATCAGCGCCGCGGTCAGCTCCCATGGCCGTAGCGGGCTCACGAACAGATGACCCAGATTGCGGCTGTACATTTCCTCGAAAAAGCAGACCGAAAGCCCGATCTGGCCTCGGAACAACGTGTCCCAGAGCAGGACACCGCCGATCAGCGCGCCGGCCGCGACCGCCACATTGCTCGACTGGCTCATGAAGAAGCTGGAGACGAAGCCCCACAGGACCATCTGAATGGTCGGCCAATAGGCCAATTCCGCGATCCGGGGCCAGGAGCCGATGATCAGATACCAGTACCGTCGAACCATCGCGGAAATGCGGCGGCTCGACGCGCCCGCTCCCACATCGCTGAAACTCATGGCACGGTCTCCGGTGCCGGAAGATCGGGTGCCATTCGATCCCGCGCGATATCCAGAAACACATCCTCAAGGGTCCGGCGACCGTATTTCGCGATCAGACCGCTCGGCGATCCGTGGTCGACCACCGCACCCTTGCGCAGCATCAGGACGTCGTCGCACAGCCGTTCGACCTCCGCCATGTTGTGGCTCGCGAGCAAGGTCGTCGCGCCCGTCTCGTCCCGAAAATCTTCGAGATATTTTCGCACCCAATCCCCGGTGTCCGGGTCCAGCGAGGCGGTCGGCTCGTCCAGCAGCAAAACCTCCGGACGATTGACCAGCGCTTTGGCCAGGGCCACCCGGGTCTTCTGCCCCGCAGACAATTTGCCGGTCGGGCGGTCCAGGAACTCCCGGATGTGCAGCCGGTCCGCCAATTCGGCGATCCGGTCGGCCGGGCGGTGGACGCCATACAGCTCGGCATAGACCCGCAGGTTCTGCTCCACCGTCAGCCGATGCGGCAGATCGACATAGGGCGAAGAGAAGTTCATCCGCGACAGCACCGCATAACGGTCGGTCAGCAGATTATGACCCAGGATCCGAATGCTGCCCTCAGTTGGTGTCAGCAGCCCCAACAGCATCGAGATCGTGGTGGTCTTGCCCGCTCCGTTCCCGCCTAGGAGCGCTGTGGTGGTGCCGCGCGGCACTTGGAATGAGATATCCTTTACTGCCACGACTTCACCGAAGGACTTCTTCAGGCCGGACACGTCTATGATAGGAGCGTCGGATGGACGCGCTGCGGGCTCTCGCATGGATCGTCGCTTGCGCTGCGGGATGGAGGGCGGAAGATAGATGG
>CALAHL010000150.1 GCA_937891725.1 uncultured Rhodospirillaceae bacterium
GGATTTGGGTCAGATAGAACTGGGCGACGATGAAGATCATCAGCACGAAGATGATGACCATCAACAGCGTCGCGAGCGCATCGACGAAGCCGGGCCAGATATTGCTGTCGCGCGAGCGTCTGCGGGAGAGTGTGGACATGCCCTATCCCCCCGACCGCTCCTCTTCGGCAAGCGCGGCAATGGTGCGGGCCACCAGCCGGATCTCGCCGCGCAGCTCCTCGGTCATCTGCGCGCGACCGGAGGAGCTGTCCTCCAGCAGGCGCGCCATATACGCCTCGATATTGCGCAGATGACTCCGGCTGATCTCGTCCCGGCCGCCGCCACCGCTCGATTCCGCCAGCCGGCTCAGCGCCGGTCGCAGCTCGGCCTGGGCATTGGTCAGTTGGGTGAGCAGGTCGCGGTCGGACTCGAGCCGGTCCGACAGCGCGCCCAACCGCTCGACAAGTTGCATCAGGGTCGTGTTGCCGGTCCGCCGATCCTCCTCGCCGCGCGCCATGATTCGCTGCAGCTTGTCGAGGGATTCCGCCGTCTGCTCCATCAGCGCCTGCTGGAACGCGGTCGCCGAATACTCCCCATCGCCGCCCGAATAGCCCGAGGAGCTGAGCTTGGTATGACTGGACAGCCACTCCTCGAGATCATTGTAGAACCGGTTCTGCGCCTGGCCGAGCTGCAGATCGAGAAACCCGAGCGCGAGCGAGCCGGCAAGACCGAACAGCGAGGACGAGAACGCGGTCGCCATCCCGTTCAGCGGCGCTTCCAGCCCGGTCTTCAGATTGGAGAACACACTGCCCAAATCGCCGCCGTCGATCTGCAGGCCTCCGATCACGCCGCCCACTGCAGCCACGGTCTGGAGCAGGCCCCAGAATGTGCCGAGCAGGCCGAGGAAGATCAGCAATCCGGTCAGATAGCGGGAAATATCGCGGGATTCCTCGAGCCGGGTCGAGATGCTGTCCAACAGTGAGCGCAAGGACATGGCCGACAGCGAACCGCCGCGCCCGCCGCTTGCCTGCCGTTCCCCTAACAGCGTCGCAACCGGCCCCAGAAGGGCGGGGGGCGCCATCGGCGGCGCGCCCGGTGTCGGATCACGGAACCGCTCGATCCAAGCAACCTCCGGGCCCAGCTTCACCACATTGCGCAGGATGAAGACGATGCCGACAACCAAGACACCCAGGATAACGCCGTTCAGCGCGGGGTTCGCCATGAAGGTGTCGATCAACGGCGTCATCAGAACGCCCGCGATCGCGGCGACCGCGACCAGGAAAATCGCCATGCGGATCAGGTAACGACGAGGATCGGTCACGGTCGGAAGCTCTCCCTGGTCAACGACCGAAAAGATGTGCCGGACGCCGGAACCGGCGTCCCACGTGGCGGCGCGTTATGGGGACACGACAACCAGATCGACCCGATCGGCCGGTCCGCCCTCGCTCCGATCACCCAAGGCGCGGACGTCCATCCGGGTGCTCTGGATCTTATTGTCGATCAGGAACGCCCGCACCGCCAAGGCCCGCGACAGGGACAGCCGACGCGCGGTGTTGGTGCTGTCCTGGCCGCCAGAGGCATAGGCCTTGAGCTGAAGCCGCAAATTCTCGTCGCTCTGGAGCTGTTTGATCACCGGCTCCATCGCCGACTTGCCGGCATCGGGCAGCTGCGACTCACCCGACGGGAACATCACGCGGGTGACGCCAGCACCTTGAGCACTTGGTGCCGCCGCTGGAGCAGCGGCCGGTTGCGTCGCCGGTGCGCTCGCCACCTGGCTGGTCGCTGCGGGAGGCGGCGGCGGCGGTGGTGGGGCGGACACGGTGGTCTTCGCAGGTTCGACCGAGGGCGCCTGAGGAATTGCGGGCGGCGGCGGTGGCGCGCTGGCCCTTGCGGTGCTGCCACTGCTACTGGCGGTCGGCTCTGAGGTGGTGGCAACCGGAGGGGTCCGCGGAACCGGAGGCGGAGTTGCGGCGGCGGTCCGGGTTGGAGTCGGCTGGGGACTCGGTGCCGGCGTCGATGCTCTCGGAGTCGATGCTCTCGGGGGCGATGCCTCGGCAGCAGGCGGTGGTGGTGGCGGTGTCCGGGATGCCGTCTGCTGGGCCGGTGCCGCACCCGATGTGGACGCTGGGGCCTGACGTACCGGGGTCTGACGTGCC
The DNA here is from genome assembly GCA_937891725.1 of uncultured Rhodospirillaceae bacterium. Classification (GTDB taxonomy): domain Bacteria; phylum Pseudomonadota; class Alphaproteobacteria; order Thalassobaculales; family Thalassobaculaceae; genus JANSYC01. Next base: position 2,136 of record CALAHL010000150.1, read on the forward strand.
GGCGCCGTCAGTGTCGGGGCGGTCAGGGTCGGGGCGGTCGCGGTGCGGGTGGGAGCGCGCGTCGGCGCCAAAGCACGCGGAGCTGCTGCCGGGGGTACCGGGGCATATTGCGCGCCGCCCTGTCGCTGCAGCCAGCCTGGAACCTGAGGGGCCGTGCCGATCACGGCGGAAGACGGAGACGAGGCGTAGCCACCTGACTGTTGTGGCGCATAACCCGGCAGGGCATAGCCGCCGCGCAAGCCACGGTTCAGCAGCCCCGGAACATTTTCGGCTGGGCCGAGCTGATTCAACACTCCGAGATCGACGGTAACGCTGGGGTTGCCGTCACCCATCGAATAAGGGACCTGCGCGTCGGACAGATTCGGAAGGGCCAGGACACCGAGACCGGAGCCGATCAGGCCCACAATGGTCAAGTGCCGCAGGCCGGCCCAAACTGGTTTGGATCGTTGCGTCATGTTCCCTCCGAAAAAGCCTTTAGCCCCCGTTGGAAACGGTTATATCACCGGAACAAGCAGGAACAAGCCCGCAGCACGTTCGCCATACCCGCAAAACCGCCCAAAGGTCGCGGAAACGTTGGGTTTCCGCCAGTCGGGCGGATCACTTACCGGACAGTAACTTCAGGAACGGGACGTGAATTCGGTCGTTTGCCGCCACCACATCACCCGATTCGAGGCTTTTGTCCCGTCCGTCGAAATCGGTGACATAGCCGCCGGCTTCCTTCACCAGCAGCAGTCCGGCCGCCACATCCCACGGCTTGAGCTTCATTTCCCAGAAGCCCTCATACCGGCCGGCCGCCACCCAGGCCAGGTCCAGCGCAGCCGCCCCAAAGCGCCGCACCCCGGCGGTCTTGTCCATCACCGCGCGCTGCTGTGCGATGAACCGGTCGTGATCGCCACCGAGCCCGTTGACCGGAATCCCGGTTGCAAACACGCTTTCCTGCAGATGGGTCCGAGAGGATACCCGCAGGCGGCGATCGTTCAGAAACGCACCCTGCCCGCGCTCGGCCCAATAGAACTCGTCGGTCAGCGGCTGGTAGACCACGCCCGCGACGATCTCGCCCTTTTCCTCGACCCCGACCGAAATGCAGAAATGCGGGATGCCGTGCAGGAAGTTCAACGTGCCGTCCAAGGGATCGACGATGAAGCGACGCCCCTGCGGATCGGTCGAACCATGACCACCGGATTCCTCCATCAGCAGGCCGTAGTCCGGTCTGGCCCGCGACAGCTCATCCAGAAGCGTCTTCTCGGATCGGTGATCCGCGGTCGAGACGAAGTCCACCGGCCCCTTCTTAGAAACCTGCAGCTGTTCGACCTCGCCGAAGTCCCGGCGCAACCCGCGCGCGGCCTTCTGGCACGCCTTGAAGATCACATTGATAAGGGCCGAGCGGACGGCCATGGGCAGTATCCTTTAGTCAACGGTCGGTTAGAGCGTGCGGGACGTGTCAGTCCTTCGCCCGCTCCACATACGTCAAATCTTCCGGCTTCACGACGATCCGGGTGCCGGGCCCGATATGCGGCGGAACCATCACGCGCACACCGTTCTCGAGCACGGCAGGCTTATAGGAACTGGAGGCCGTCTGGCCCTTCACCACGGCATCGGCCTCGACGATCTCCATAACCACCGTCTCCGGCAGCGTGACCGACAACGGCTCTTCCTCGTAGCTTTCGATCTGCACTTCCATACCGTCCTGCAGGAACAGCGCGAGATCGCCGATCATATCTCTCTTAATCGGGATCTGCTCGAAGCTCTCGCTATCCATAAAGGTCAGAAAGTCGTCATCGGCGAACAGGAAAGTTGCCTTGCTCTGCTCGAGCCGAACCCGCTCGACCTGCTCGTCGGCGCGGAACCGCTCGTTCAGCTTGGTGCCGACCCGGATATCCTTCATCTCAACCTGGTTGAAGGCACCGCCCTTACCCGGCTTAACCGCCTGGGTCTTCATCACCACCCAAAGCCGGCCCTGGTGTTCCACCACATTGCCGATACGCACCGCGTTGCCGTTGATCTTCATCTTTTGAGGTCCGTCGCTGATAGCCCGAAGAATGCCGCGCGGTTTAGCAGGCGGCGGACCGTAAGTCGAGAACACTGCTCAAGCGCAGCAGGCGGCCCGCGCCTATGAGGCACGCGAATCTGCTTTATGGAAATTACCAATTATAATATTTTTCCTATTGAATGAAACCACAGAATGGCTCATTTCTAGGTCCTGAAGCTCGCTTTGATCGCCGGAAAGGATGGAGCCACGGTCGCGATTTCCGCCCCATCCAGGGCTGCAATCGATCGGCGATCGGCCAAAGCATTCATCACTTGGAGATATGAGATGACAAGGAGCCAGGAAATCGACGTCACCGAAAATTCGCTGGTCGGTGAACTTAAGAAACACATCGGTGCCGGGCGCATTCGATTTCAGCAGGAGCGCCACACGGATCATCTTTTAGGGATGGAAATCAATGGTGTGACCGTAACCGAAGATCTCCAGGTTCTGGTTTTAGAGCTATCGAAGCTCTCGCCCCGGCCGATCACGATAACCAGCGTCATCAGAGGGGGCCGGGGGCATCATTCGCTGGGACGGGCCGTGGATCTCAACGAAGATGTCGCGCCGGTGCTTTTACCTTTGATTGGCACACCTGATCCTGTCGAACGGCTCAGCATCGACGAGTTGATATTCGATGCCGGTACGGTCGGTAAGACCAACCGCAATCTCTGGAATTTCGACCGAGGGAAGCCGCACAGCTACGGAGAAACGACGCTAGCCCAGCATCGGAATCATATTCATTTTTCCGTCCGGCACCGCGGGTGAACACAAATCCAACCGGGGTATCTCTCGCAATGCTGAGAAATGTCGATATCCGGACCCGACATTACATCTTGAACAGCTTGTCGGCGGCGGAGGCAACACCGCGTTTGCGGTCTATCTCGGAGCGAGCCCGCTCGATCTCCGCCGTCATGGCCTGGATGTAAAGCTCCAGGTCCTCGATATTCCAGCGCGACAGATCCTTGGGCGGACGGGTCTTGTTGCGTGGTTCGAGATCCTCCAGATCCATGGCCGAACTCCTTCGAACAATTGTGACTTGAGCCTCACGTGACCGTTTACTCAACGGGACGATCACCCTATATACACAGCATTGTCCGACATATCGTCGAATGCAACGAACGTTGGCTCCCGTCGGTTCCTTAAAGAGCCTGTATCGGTGACGTCGGTTCGAGGAGGAAAAGACATGGCTCAGCCCCTGATGCCGAAAGCGACAGCCGTTTGGCTGATCGACAACACATCACTCTCGTTTGAGCAGGTGGCCGACTTTTGCGGTCTGCACCGTCTGGAAGTTCAGGCCATCGCCGACGGCGAGGTCAGCGGCGGCATTCAAGGCTTCGACCCGGTGCAGAACGGCCAGGTCACCAAGCAGGAGATCGAGCGTTGTCAGGGCGACCCGGCCGCCCGGCTCAAGATGTCGACCAGCAATCTGCCGAAACCGGCCCAGCGCACCAAGGGGCCGAAATACGTGCCTGTGGCGAAGCGCGGCGACAAGCCGGATGCGATCGCCTGGATGCTTAAGCATCATACCGAACTGAAGGATTCGCAGATCTCCAAGCTGGTCGGGACCACCAAGGACACCATCGCGAAAGTGCGGGATCGGACCCATTGGAACAGCCCGCAGATCCAGCCGCGCCACCCGGTGCTGCTGGGCCTGTGCAGCCAGAAGGATCTGGATGCCGCCATCGAGAAGTCCGGCGGCAGCCTCGTCCCGCCAGAAAGCCAGCTGGAGTCGATCAACGAAGTGCCCTGATCGACCCCTGCGAGGTCTGAAGAGTTACGACGGGATGGTGCGGAAACGTACCATCCCGTTTTGCGTCGCGCTCAATAAACCCACTTCGGATCAAATGTGACCTGAACGGTGGTGGGCGACGCCGGTTCGACCAGCGAAAACATAAAACTGTTCGGGCTCTCGTAGTCGCATTGGCCGTTCGCACTGTCGGCCCGTTTGCGAAACCGGACATAGAGCTTGAAGTGCCGGTCGCTGACATCAATCTCCGCGGCCCGATAGGCGGTGATTGCAGCCGACGGTAACGACAGCGTCCGGGGCGGATCGTAAATTCCCTCGATGCAGATTTCCTTGAGCAGGCATTGCTCCAGGGCCACAGGGTCAGAGCCGTCGACGCCCGGGCATTGCCCTTCCGAGGTCAAGGCCGGGGCGGCCCAAAGCTGGCAGCAGAGTCCGGAGACTGCTGCTAATCCATTGATA
>CALAHL010000151.1 GCA_937891725.1 uncultured Rhodospirillaceae bacterium
GCGGCAATTGAGCGCAATCACCACCGAGATCAGGCGGGATTTCTGCGGGTTCGAACCGATGACCGACAGCACCGCTGCGGGCGGGCAAATGCAACATCAAGACTGAGTGCGTATGGACGAATGCAGAGGGCTCGGTCAGACTGGGCCCATGATCGAGTGTCACGCGCATCAATATGGATCGGCTGGACCACGGCTCTGGGGGTGTCCGCCGCATGCATGACGCCACCCTGGCCCCGCCGCTCACATTTTTTCACACTTTGTCGATGCCCTGCCCCTATCTCGAAGGGCGCATGGAGCGTCGCATTGTGTGCGATCTCTCGAGCCGCCGGGGCCGGCACGCACATGATACTCTGGCCCGAGGAGGCTTCCGCCGGACCCAGCATCTGGCGTACCGACCGGCGTGCCTCGGCTGCAACGCCTGCGTGCCTGTGCGGGTGCGGGTCGAGGATTTTGTCTGGTCGAAGGGCCATCGCCGCACCGCACGGGCCAATACCGATTTGACCGCCGAATGGGTGCCGAACGAAGCGTCCCGTGAGCAGTTTGGGGTTTTCCGCCGCTATCAGGAAAATCGGCACTCCGACGGCGAAATGGCCGGAATGGACTTCGCGGACTACGCCTCAATGATCGAAAGATCACCTATCGATACCCGCGTGCTTGAATATCGTAACCCGGATGGCAGCCTTCGCGCCGCCATTCTGGTCGATGTCCAAGATGATGGATTATCGGCGGTCTACTCGTTTTTTGAGCCTGGAGACGACCGCCGCGCGCTCGGTAGATATATGGTGCTCGATCTGATCCGACAGGCAGTAAGTGCCGGGAAACCTTATGTCTATTTGGGGTATTGGATCGAGGAATGTCGGAAGATGTCCTACAAGACCCAATACCGCCCGATTGAGGGCCTGACCGAGACCGGCTGGGCGACCCTTCATACCGATAGGGCGCAAGACGACGTTCATCAAAGAAGCATAGACCTTTGACCGGCTGCTTCCGCAATCAAATGCACGCGAGAGCCGGTTGCGTAGGGGGTGCGGATGTCTATAATCCGCGCTGACTTGCGGAGCTTGGTGCTTCGTAGGCACGGGTTCATTCGAACCTGGGCGAGACGAGAGGGAGCTTGACCGGAACTCGAAGAAGACACGGACATTGGACACACGAACGGGCGGATAAGACCCGATCGTCCAAACAACACGTTCGGCCGGACTCGATCATGGGCTTGCGTACAACTGGGAGAAACAAATGAAGCGTCGTGAATTTATCAAATCGGCTGGCGTCGCCGGTATCGGTGGCGTCGCAGCCGCTGCGACCAGCACCCTGGCAGCACCGGCAATCGCACAGGACCGCGTCGAGATGGTTATCGTCTCCACGTGGGGCCGGGATTTCCCGGGTCTGGGCACCGGCGCACAGCGTCTGTCGCAGAAGATCCAGGATGTCTCGGGCGGCCGCATTCAAACTCAGTACTTCGCCGCGGGCGAGCGTGTCGGCGCGTTCGACGTGTTCGACGAGGTCGCTTCCGGTAATGCGCAGGCCTATCACGCTGCCGACTATTACTGGAAGGGTAAGAACCCGGGCTGGGCGTACTTCACCTCGGTTCCGTTCGGCCTGACCTATCTGGAGATGTCCGCCTGGATTCATTGGATGGGCGGCCAGGAGCTGTGGGACGAGATGGCCGACGGCTACGGCCTGAAATGTCTGCCGTCCGGTAGCACCGGCGTGCAGATGGGCGGTTGGTTCAACAAGGAGATCAACTCGGCCGACGACTTCAAGGGTCTGAAGATGCGTATCCCGGGCCTGGGCGGCGACGTCATGGCCAAGCTGGGCGCCTCGCCGGTGTCCCTTCCGGGCGGCCAGATCTATGAGAACCTGGTCTCTGGTGCCATTGAGGCAACCGAGTGGGTCGGTCCTTGGAACGACTACGCAATGAAGTTCTACGAGGCCACAAAGTACTACTACTTCCCGGGCATGCACGAGCCGGGCGGATTCAACTCGCTGGGCATGAACAAGACCTGGTGGTCCGGGTTGACCGACACCGACCGTGCGATCATCGAAGCGTGCTGTAACGAGGCGAACGACGTCGGAATGTCCGAGTACAACGCCAACAACGGTACCTATCTCAAGAAGTTGGTCGACGAGCACGGTGTCGAGCTGCGCGAGTTCAACGACGACGTCTATGACGCATTCGGTGCAGCCGCCGAGGAAGTGTTCGCCGAAACCCGCGTTCACAGCGACCTGGTGGAGCGTATCGACGCCAGCTTCCAGGCCGCTCGTTCCGAAGTCGGTGCGTGGGGCAACCTCGCCGAGGTGCCGTATCTGCGTCAGCGGAACCGGGTGCTGGGCCTCTAGTCGGCCCCTCTTACCTGAGATCCAATCAAACGGACGGGGCCCTCGGGCTCCGTCCGTTCCAATGGCAGGTTGCCAATCCCATCACGATCCACCGCAGGGTTTGCCTTCATGGCCACGATGCACGACAGCGACCAGTCCGGCTCGGGCGCTTGGTCGGTCAATCCGAACGCGGCGCGCATTTTCGCTTGGGCGATTGTCGCGCTCACCTTCGCGTTCGTGATCAACACCTACCTGACAATTTGGCAGGATTTCCCCGGCGGGAAGGTCGGCCTCGCGCTGATCGGTCTCGGACCCGAGGCTGACAAGGACATTCCCGGCGCCACCCTC
>CALAHL010000152.1 GCA_937891725.1 uncultured Rhodospirillaceae bacterium
ATCGAGGCCGCCCGGCGCGGGTATGACGACTGGTGGCAGGCGCTGGGCTGGGTCCGCGAGGGGCTGATCGCATGCGGAATGCTGCGCGAAGTTGAGGTGACAAAGGCGATGCCGAAGGCGCGGCCGTGGAAGTCGCGTGACGATCGATGACCGTCACGCATTCAATCACTTGATCACTTTGTCTATGAACCCCAGCGTATTCGCGTTCTCGAGCAAAGTGCGCACCTTGCTTCGGTCGAGGCCATTTGGAACTTCGGCATCGATCTCGAGCTTCAGCGTCACCTCGCTGCCGGGCAGCACAGTAAGCTGCTCGATAATCGCCTCTACGATCTGACGCATCTCGTGTGCTGGCCGGTCTGCGGAGATCATGACCGTCCCGATGAACCGCGTCGGATCACGTTCGGGCTGAACAACAGCTGCCGTTGGCTTCAGGCCGGTCTGTTCCGCCGCAGCTTTCGTCGGTGTCTGCACCGGTTCCGATGGCGCAGCAGCGGCCGCTGCGGTTTCGAGCGCCTGCTTTTCTGCCACCTCTGGCTTCACGATGACGCTGTCGGAGTCGATGACCACCGGGGCGTTCGCAGCATTCTGAAGGACGAGTCCGATATAGCGACCGCTCTTCTCGTCCCAACGTTCCGCATAAGCGAAAGGACCAGGCACCATCGCGCCGACTGCTGCCCGCACCGCCTTGATCAAAACGTTCCGATCCTTGACCCGTGGCAGGTAGATGTAGCGGTTCAGATATTCCCAGAGATCCCTGAGCGACAGGTGGCCTTTTCCATTCCAGATGTACTTTTGCAGCTCGCGGTCTAGGCGGGCAGGACCAAGCTCCGGCAGCAGGCCTTCGTCGCTGGCCAATTTCTTACTGGCACGGGACAGAAGCCCATCCTGAGCCGGAACCTTCGAAGCGATCCACTCGACATCAGCCTGCGCGCTATCCTGCATAGGATAGAGGAGGTAGCACCAGGTCTCTTTAAGCCGCGTCTTCACAGTCTCGGCCGCCTCGGCGACCTTCGCCTTGGCAAGCGCACTGTCGCGCTGGGTAAGGTTCAGCCTGTCCGTGTCCTTGACGATCCCTGCCCACGCTAGGGACGACCGCATGGCCTCTTTCAGCCCATCGAGCTGGCGTGACTCCGCCGCAAGGAACACCAACATGTTCCGATAGACCCGCGGTGTAGAGCCGCGCTGAAGAAGGATATCCTTGGCCTCTGCCATGGCATCGGAATTCTCGCGGCCGGTGTGCGGGTGAGCCACGCCAAGAACAACGGCACGAACGCCACCGGCTTCGTCGGGAACATCAGCAGAACTGCTGGGCGCGACCTGGACGGTGTCGAAATGCCCACGGTCGCCTAGACCGTTGATGTAGCCCGCCAGCGCCTTGTCGATTTCCAGCAGGACCAGCGGCTCTTCGATCTGCCCGGCCCGATCGGCCGCAAGCCGATTAAGGCTTGCGGACATCGAATACCAGTAGCGGCCCAGATCGCCATGCATGAACCTGGCATTGTTCGCGAGGCGGCGGAGGGCATCGCCGAAGATGGCGGGACGTTCACCGGGCTGAACCACGCCAAGATTGATCTGGCGATCATCGAGGCCCTTGTTGTCCTGACCATGGGTCGGCGCGGTCCCCATGAAGATCGCCCGCGCCACACGGCGCGTGGCGGAGTAGCGGTTGAGGTTCGGGGCTGACTGGTCGATCCGATACGGCGTCGAGTTCGGCCCATCGACGTCGCCCGCGATAATCGACTGCCACGACACGTCTAGGTAGTGCAGCAACTCCGGTTCGACCCGGGCCGAGCTGATTGACACACTGCCCGGCATGATCATCACCGAGGGGTCATTGTTCATCCACAGTTCGTGGATCACCTGAGCCATCAACCGCAGCACACCACGGGTGCGCTGGAATTTCTCCAACGAACCCCAGCTGGTGTAAAGCTGGTCGAACAGCTCAGGATGGATCGGATAGGCCTTCTCCAGCTTCCGGCGATAATCCTCGCCCTCGCAGTTCTGCGGGAACTCGTTCGGGCTATCGCGATACATCTTCGCGAACTGCTTCAGCGTGTTGTCGCGGTGATGGAACTTGTCGCCCGGAATTTCCTTGAACAGTCGCCGACGGACGATCTCGTAGCTTTCCTCCTGGTCGGCCGGGCGCCAGCCGGTCTCGACTCGGCTGAAGGTCTGCTTCAAGCGCGACAGCGCCTCCTGGCCGCCTTCCCCGCCGACCTCGATCTGCGATGCAGGCAGCGATGCCACCAGCAGCGTGCCGGGGCTTGCCTTCACCGCCTCGGTCAGCGACTGCACGAAGGACAAGTTCGAGTCGAACGAGCCCGACGGCAGCCCCTCCACCTTATAGATCTGGCGCAGGTAGGCGACCCACTCGTCGATCAGGATCAGCGACGGGGCGCATTGCCGGAACAGCTCCTCCAGCAGGTTCGACCCCGGCGCGATTCCATTGACGTCGTTCTCGGCCACCAGCGCATAGCCCGCCTCGCCCCCTAGTTGGTACGCCAGTTCGCCCCATGTTGTGCGGATCGGCCGCCCATAATCTCTTTGCCGCTTAGCCGCGTCCGAGGGCCCGTAGGACGTGCCCACCAGCACGGCACGGTTTACCTTGCCGGGCACGGTCAGCCCTTCGCGTGACAGAAGCTGGTCGAGTCCCGGCAAATCCTCGACCGGCGTGCCGCCCGCCATGTGGTAGAGCGCCAGCATCGAGTGGGTCTTGCCGCCGCCGAAGTTCGTCTGCAACTCGACCACCGGATCGCCACCGCTGCCCGACAGCCGCTTCGCCGCGCCGATCAGCAGGGTCGACAGGCCCGAGGTCAGATAGGTGCGCGAGAAGAACTCGGTCGGATTGCGATACTCCGACGGCGCGCTGCCGTTATGCACCTTGGCAAGGTCGGCCGCGAATTCGGCCTGCTGGAACTCGCCGGTGGCCACGTCACGATGCGGCTCCACCACCTCGCGCCATGGCAGAAGCCCCGCCACCGTCTCGACCGAAATGTCGGACCGCTGGCTCTTCTTCCGCTCCTCGTTGCGTTGCAATTCAGTGAACTTGGTGCGCAGGATCGTGTCGCGCATCTTGCCCAGCTGGTCGGCCACGTCCGAGGCGCTGATCGCCTCCATCAGCCGCCGCATGCTGTCCAGCGCGCGTTCGGCATCGTCATAGGTGAAGGTCTCGTTGTGCGACAGCTTGTTGCGCACATCGACCAGCTCGTTGACGATAGACCGCTCGGCCCGCCCCAGAACGGTCTTGAACGCCTCCATCCAGAAGCGGTCCATCGCATTCAACAGCGCCGCCTGGTCCCAGCCGACCTTGCCCTGACTGTTCGGCCGCAGGCCCGGAATCTTCTCAAGAATCTGAACCTGCCAATGCCCCTGCAACGAGGCTTCGAGACGCCGTTCGACAAAGGGGATCAGCGCCTCGGGCAGCAGTTCCATGCCCTCGAACACATACTGGCGCGTGCTTTTTGCCATGGCTCTACCCCTTAAACCTCAAATCTCATCTGACCGCTGCGGTTCGTCAGCGGCGCGGTGGCGGCTTCGCGGGTCAGGTCGGTCCAGTCCGCGATCAGCGCGTTGTAGGCGGTCGCCTCCTTCGCGTCGCCGCGCTTTTCGCAGATGTTGTAAAGCACATAGGCCAAGTCGCGCACGTCATCCGCCTTCGGGCCGAACTTCTTCAGCATCACCGCCGCCTCATAGCCGATCCCGTATTTCTCGTGCAGGCGCACCAAATGCTGGCAGCATTCCCAGACGGTCAGGTGGCCATCGGCATCCGGCTCCCACTTGGCATCCATCTCGTCACGCTTGAGGATGCGCACCTTTCCGGCCGCACTTTCCACGATCCCGGCATGCTTCACGCTCTCGACCGAGATGCCGCGCGCCGTGGCGATGTTGTTCGCCGTTCCATAGTCCCCCGCCTTCAGCCCGTTCTGTTCGAACCAGGTGATGGCAAAGCGGGTGTCGGCGTCGAACTCGCCCTGGATGCCGCCAAGGTATTCGTCGAGCTCTCGATTGATCAGTTGCAGTGCGGCCTTCACCGTCATCGGGCTGTCGTCAGATTCCAGCACCGCCTTGTAGCGCGAAAAGACGCCCATCCCGGGGCCGATGGCCGATTGTGGCATGTCGGCCGGGGCGATGTTGGCCGCCTGAAGCTCGGCGATGGCCGGGGGCAGTTCGCGTTTCAGCGCCCGGATGAACTCGGCCCGGGTGATGACCTCGGCCGAGGCTTCCTTCTTGCGGCAGACGAGGACGACCGAGTTGGCGAGGGCGTTG
>CALAHL010000153.1 GCA_937891725.1 uncultured Rhodospirillaceae bacterium
GGGCGAGGATGTCTGACGTGCTACCGGGCGACCTGAACGATCCGCGCACGGTGCAGCGCATGGCGTCCGACACCGGTCATTCGGTATGGGTGGCGGCCTCTGCCGGCTCCGGCAAGACCAAGGTTCTGACCGACCGCATTTTGAATCTTCTGCTCGACCGGGTGGCGCCGGAACGGTTGCTGTGTCTGACCTTCACGAAGGCGGCCGCCGCTGAAATGTCGGTCCGGCTGTCGGGTGAGCTGTCGCGCTGGACGGTGCTGGAGGAAGCAAAGCTCCGAGTCAAACTGGACGATCTGCGTGGCCGCACCGCCACCATGGATGAGGTCTCTGAAGCCCGTCGGCTGTTCGCCAAGGTCCTGGACGCGCCGGGTGGCCTCAAAATTTCGACCATCCACGCCTTCTGCCAATCTTTGTTGAGACGGTTTCCGATCGAAGCCGGTGTGTCCCCGCATTTCGATCTCGCCGACGACCGGACCACCATCGAGCTGCTGACCAACGCCCGGCTCACCGTGCTCGCCCATGCCAGATACGGCGACGACGAGGAGCTGGCCGACGCCCTGTCGATCATGATCCGGACGCTGTCCGACCAGGGCTTCGAGGACATCTTGAAGGTTGCGGTAGCGGATCGCGGCAAGCTGGATGCAGCGCGGACCAAGGCCGGAGGCACCGGCGCCCTGATCTCGGAAATGTATCGCCGGGTCGGCGTCGATCCGTCCGAGACCGACGATGACCTTCTCCTCAATGCCAGCCAGGAGGATGCGTTCGACGGCCCGGCCCTGCGCGCGGCGATTTCCGCCCTTGAAGCCGGCGGCAAAGAAGACCAGCGTCGCGCGGATGGAATGGCGTCCTGGCTCGGGGAAGTCGACGCCGTCACCCGTGCCGGCCTCTGGCCGGTTTGGCGCAAACAGTTCCTGACCGGCGACGGCGGGATTCGCGCGCGGCTTGCCGCCAAAAAAGTGTCGGAGGCAGACCCTCAGATCCTTGAGGCGTTGGTCCTTGAGGCAGGACGGGTTCTTCAGATCGAAGCCCGCCGCCGCACCCTGGCGCTCGCGCACCGCACCGCCGCCCTGATCCGAATCGCGACCGCCGTGCTCGTCCGATACACCGAGGAGAAACGCCGGCGGGGTCTGCTCGACTACGACGACCTGGTGCGCAAGGCCGGCGAACTGCTGGCACGCGGTGGGGTCGCCGACTGGGTCCTGTTCAAGCTGGACGGCGGCCTGGACCACATCCTGATCGATGAGGCGCAGGACACCGCACCGTCCCAATGGGCCGTTATCCGGGCCTTGGCCGAGGAGTTCTTCACCGGCGACAGCGCGCATGAGGACCGGACACCGGAGATCGAACGCACGGTTTTCGCGGTCGGCGACATCAAGCAGTCGATCTACAGCTTCCAAGGCGCGGACCCCGCCGGCTTCACCGCCAGCCGGGCTGCGTTCGCCAAGCGCGCCGAAGACGCACAGCGGACCTTCAAATCGGTCCCGATGGAGGTCTCGTTCCGGTCCACCGATGCGGTGCTGAATGCCGTCGACGCGGTGTTCAACCGGGATCCGGGCCGGATCGGGGTGGCGGAACCCAATCCGATCCCGCCCGATCGCGGCGGCGGAGGCTGGCAAAGCATCGCGCATTTCGCGCATCGCAAGGGCATGTCCGGTCGGGTTGAGGTCTGGCCTTTGGTCGGACCGGTTGAAACCGAAGAGATCGACGGGTGGGCGCCGCCAATCACAAGGCGTGGCGGAGACGATCCGGCAGCCCGGCTCGCCCGCCTCTTGGCCGATCGGATCGAGGGTTGGATCGGACAAGACACACTGCCCGCGCGTGGCCGCCCGGTCCGGGCCGGAGACATCATGGTACTGGTCCGCCGCCGCGACCGTCTGGTCGGCGAGCTGGTCCGGGCGTTGAAGCAAAAAGGCGTGCCGGTGGCGGGGGTCGACCGGTTGGTGCTCTCGAACCAGATGGCGGTGCAGGATCTGCTGGCGCTCGGCCGTGTGCTACTCCTGCCGGAGGACGACCTGACCCTGGCCGGGGTGCTGAAAAGCCCCCTGTTCGGTCTGTCAGAGGAGGAGCTGTTCGATCTCACGTGGAGCCGACCGAACCCGCGGCTGTGGCACAGTCTGCAGACCAAAGCGGAGACGGACCCGCGCCTCGCCGGGATTGTCGCCCAGCTGCGGGCCTTGATGGCCGCCGCCGATTATCTGGCACCCTATGAGCTGTTTCAGATGATCCTGAACCAGACTGCGGAAAATGCCGGCGGCCGAAAGGCCCTTGTCGCACGCCTGGGCGAGGAAGCCGAGGAGGCAATCGACGAGATCCTGGCTCAGGCCCTGATTTATGAATCCACCCACACGCCGTCGCTTCAGGGCTTTCTGCATTGGCTGGGCGGCTCGGAATTCGAGGTGAAGCGCGAACTCGACGGCGCGCCGGTCGACCAGGTGCGGATCATGACGGTGCACGGCTCCAAAGGCCTGCAGGCCCCGATCGTCATCCTGCCCGACACCACACGGCCGCCACAGGTACGGGACAGTCTTCTGTGGGATCAAGATTTGGACACGCCCGAGATGGCGCGCATTCCGATCCCGCTTTGGTCCTCGGGCGCGAAACAGGACGAAACCCTGGCCGCCGCCGCCCGGGCCGAGGTCAAGAGCAAGGCCGAGCAGGAATACCGACGTTTGCTCTACGTGGCGATGACGCGCGCGGAGGATCGTCTGGTTGTCTGTGGCTGGCACGGCAAACAAGGACCCAGACCGGAAGCCTGGCATCCGATGGTCCGCGAGGCCCTGGCGGACACCGCTGGTCCACTTACTGTCCCTGGGCTGGAAGAGGCCGGTGACGGTTTGCTGGTGGAGACCGAACAGGCGGCAGACCCGAAGCTGGAGGATCCCCGTGCCGCCGCCACCGCGGACGACGTCACGCCGCCCGCATGGCTACACCGGATGGCCCCGGCCGAGCCGGTGCCGCCGCGCCCGCTCGCACCCGTGCGAGGAGAGGATGAGGACCCGCCGGTCCTGTCGCCGATGGCGGAGCGGGTTCGGTTCGCGCGCGGCACCCTGCTGCACCGGCTGCTTCAAATCCTTCCTGAGGTCGCGCCGGGCGAACGGGAAGCCGCGGGACGCCGGTTCCTCTCCCGCCCAACCCACGATCTGTCCGAGCCGGATATCGAGACCTGGCTCGCCGAAGCGCTCTCGGTTCTGAGCCATCCGGAGTTCGGGGAGGTGTTCGCCCCGGGCTCCAGAGCGGAGGTTCCGATCATCGGGGTGGTCGGGGATGTCGTCGTGTCGCGGCGGATCGATCGGCTTCGCGTGACGGATACCGAGGTTCTTATTGTCGACTATAAGACCAATCGGCCTGCTCCGACCTCAATTGATGATGTTTCGGAAACATACACCGCCCAGCTCGCCGATTACCGTCATTTGCTGGAGAAGGTCTATCCCAATCAACGGGTTCGCTGCGCCCTGCTCTGGACCGACGGGCCGCATTTGATGGAGGTTCCCCAAGAGATGTTGGATCAGGCGCGCGGTCCCGCTTGACCGCGGCTGATACGCTTCCTACCTTCCCTGGAAGCGAGCACAAGTGCTGCACAAATAAGTGAGGATACGTCATGGCTACGGTCAAGATTTCTGATTCATCGTTTGACGAGGACGTACTCAAGTCCAGCAAACCGGTTATTGTGGATTTCTGGGCCGAATGGTGCGGCCCCTGCAAAATGATAGCGCCCGCGCTCGAGGAAATCTCGAATGAGATGTCCGATCAAGTGACGGTCGCCAAACTGAATATCGATGACAATCCTGGAACACCTTCGAATTACGGAGTCCGTGGAATTCCAACGTTGATCATGTTCAAGGATGGACAGGCAGTTGCGCAGAAGATTGGCGCTCTGCCGAAATCCGAACTGAAGCGTTGGGTCGAAGACGCCATTTAGCCCAGACCCAAGCGGGGTTCAGCCCGCACTCTACTAAGGCCCCGCGGGTAAATGCGTGCCAGCAACTAGGGTCCCGTTGCGGCGGGGCCTTTTTTGTGGGCTGACGCCTATCCGTTTTCGCGCAGAACCGTGCCCGCGAGATAGAGCGAGCCGCCGATCAGGACGCGCCCCAATGCCAGCGGATCGGCCAATGCGGAGTCCAAGGCATCCGCGACGCTCTCGGCGATGGCAGCCTCGAGACCCACGGAACGGGCCGCCTCGGCCAGATCCTGGGCGCTCAGGGCGTTTGGCTCCCCCGGAATGGCGACGGTCAGGACCAGGTCGACCACATCCTTGAACGGGCGCAGGTAGTCCCCAGGCTCCTTGCTGTTCAGCATTCCCAGAATCAGCACGATCCGACCTTCATCATCGGCCTTCCAATCGGCCAGATGGGCTGCGATGACCAGACCTGCGTCCGCGTTGTGCCCACCATCAAGCCAGAGCGACCATCCGTCCGGCATGCGCTCAACCAACGGGCCGTGCGAGAGCCGCTGAAGCCGGGCCGGCCAGCGGACGCTGAGAAGCCCCTGTGCCCAATGGTCCGTCTTATTCGGAACCAATGGCGCGATCACCGAGGCCACCGCCACGGCGGTCGCCGCATTCGCGCTCTGGTGCGCACCCGGCAATGCCGGGATCGGGAGCCTGTACGTTGTCTCACCCAGCCGAACGTCCAGATGATCGGCGTGCCGTTGTGCGGCGAATTCGGCGGTCCATCGGATCATCGGCGCCCCGATCGCGCGCGCGCGTTCCTCGATCACCGCGCGGGCCGTATGGCCTTGTGGGCCGATCACAGCCGGAACCAGCGGACGTAAAATACCCGCCTTCTCGAAGGCTATTTTCTGGATGGTATCCCCCAGAAAGCTCATATGATCCATTGAGACCGGGGTTATCACGCTGGCGATCTGGGCGTTCACCACATTGGTGGTGTCGAGCCGCCCGCCCAGCCCGACCTCAAGCAACAGGACGTCTGCCGGTATCCGCGCAAAAGCGAGCAGGGCCGCAGCGGTTGTGATTTCAAACAATGTAATCGGGCGACCGGCATTCACCTGCTCACACTCTTCAAGCACCTCGGTGAAGGCCGCGTCGGAGATCTCCGATCCGGCCAGAACCACGCGCTCGTTGAACCTGACCAGATGGGGCGAGGTATAAACGTGGACCCGGTGACCGGCCGCCTCCAGGATCGCCCGCAGATAGGCCACCACCGAGCCTTTTCCGTTCGTCCCGGCCACATGGACGACCGGTGGCAACCGACGCTCCGGATTGCCCAGATCATCCAGAAGCTCTTGAATGCGATCCAAGGAAAGGTCGATCGCCTTTGGATGAAGGCTGCTCAACCGCTCAAGGATCGTGTCCGGGGTCATTCTGCAGACTTACGCCTTGGGCTTTTCGGGCGCTTCGGTTTGGCTGTCGCCCTTGGCCGGGGCAGCAGGCGGGGAAACCGGCTTCTCGGCTGCCGGCTCAAGCTTGACCACGTCGGCTTTCGGCTCCGGGTGCATCAATAGCCCCAGCAGCCGCCCGAGCGTCTCCTTGAGCTTATGGCGATGTACCACCGCGTCGACCATGCCGTGTTCCAGCAGATACTCCGCCTTCTGGAAACCTTCCGGCAGTTGCTCGCGAATGGTTTCCTGGATCACCCGCTGTCCGGCAAACCCGATGATCGCGCCAGGCTCGGAAATGTGAAGATCGCCCAACATAGCGAAGGACGCGGTGACACCACCGGTGGTCGGGTCGGTCAAAAGCACGACGAAAGGCCGCCCTTTTTCCTTAAAGCGTTCCACCGCAGCGACCGAGCGCGGCATCTGCATCAACGACAGGATGCCTTCCTGCATCCGCGCGCCACCCGAGGACGGCACGATGATCAGGGCCGCGTCCTGGGTCTCCGCCAATTTGGCGGCCCGGACCAATCCTTCGCCGACGGAGCTGCCCATCGAGCCGCCCATGAAATCGAAATCGAACGCCGCGATCACCGCCGCATTGCCCTCGATCGTGCCGTGCGCGACCACGATCGCGTCATTTCTGCCGGTCTTGGATTGCGCATCCCGCAATCGGTCCGAATAGCGCTTCCGGTCCCGGAACTTGAGCGGATCGATGGTCGGTTTACCCAGTTCGATCGGCTCCACAACATTACCGTCGAACAGAAGCTTCAGCCGCTCCATTGGGGGCAGCCGCATGTGGTGGTCGCATTCCGAACAAACCCGATGATTGGCGGCCAGGTCGGCATGGAAGATCATCTGTCCGCAGGCCGGACATTTATGCCAGAGATTCTCCGGCATTTCCCGTCCGACCAGCGCCTGAATCTTCGGCAGAACCGCGTTTGTGAGCCAGTTCATCGGGTCTCTCCTCGCTTCAGGTCAGGCGCGCGCGCCGCGCACACCGTCGGCCAGGCTCTTCACGAAGGCTAACGTATCCGGAACCGTCCGCGCGGTCGCCTTGCCGTCGGCATCCAGGGACGTCTTGATTGTATCCACCACGGCCGATCCGACGATTGCTCCATCCGAGACCTTGGCCACCGCCGCCGCCTGAGCGGGCGTTTTGATTCCGAACCCGACACAGACCGGCAGGTCGGTATGGCGCTTCAATCGCTCGACCGCCCGGGTGACGATCTCGACCGGGACGTCGACCGTACCGGTCACGCCGGTGATCGAGACATAATAGACAAACCCGGCTGTGTGATTGAGCACGGTCGGAAGCCGAACATCGTCGGTCGTCGGCGTCGCAAGCCGGATGAACGCCAAACCCTTGCGGAGTGAGGGCAGACACAACTCGTCGTCTTCCTCCGGCGGCAGATCGACCACGATCATGCCGTCGACCCCGGCGGCTTTTGCATCGTCCAGGAAGCGCTCTACCCCGTAGCTGTAGATTGGATTGTAGTAGCCCATCAGGATAATCGGCGTGTCGGCATCGGTCTCCCGAAAGGCGCGGACCATTGCCAGCACCTTCGGCTGGGTCATCCCTGCTGCGAGCGCTCGCAGACCGGCGGCCTGAACCGCAGGTCCGTCCGCCATCGGATCGGTGAACGGCATGCCGAACTCGATCATGTCTGCGCCCGCCCCCGGCAGACCGTTCATCAGCGCCTGTCCGGTCTCAAGGTCGGGATCGCCCGCACTGATATAGACCCCCAAGGCGCCCCGCCCCTCGGCGGCGCAGGCGGCAAATCGGGCTTCGATACGGCCCGTTGAGTCAAAGCTCGTCATCAGATCAGGCCCTTCGCTTCGAGCTTGGGGATCACAGCCCCGAGATCCTTATCGCCGCGACCACACAGATTCATCACCACGATCTGATCCTTCGGCCGATCGCCTATGAAGGTGCCGACATGGGCCAGCGCGTGGGCGGGCTCAAGCGCGGGAATAATCCCCTCCTTGCGGGAGCACAGCGCGAAGGCCTCCAGAGCCGCATCATCCGTGCAGGCGACATATTTCACCCGACCCAACTCGTGCAGCCAGGAATGCTCCGGGCCGATACCCGGATAATCCAGCCCGGCCGAGATCGAATGCGCTTCGGTGATCTGACCGTCATCGTCTTGCAGCAGATAGGTCCGGTTACCGTGCAGCACGCCCGGTCGGCCGCCATTCAGCGACGCGGCATGCTTGTCTGTCTCCAGGCCCAGACCTCCCGCCTCGACGCCGATGATCTCGACATCGACGTCGTCCAGGAACGGATGGAACAGACCCATCGCGTTCGAGCCGCCGCCGATACAGGCGACCAGTGTGTCCGGCAACCGTCCCTCGGCCGCCATCATCTGGACCTTGGTCTCCTCGCCAATGATCGACTGGAAGTCGCGGACCATGGCCGGATAGGGATGCGGGCCGGCAACCGTACCGATGATGTAGAAATGGGTCTCGGCCTTCGAAACCCAGTAACGCAGCGCCTCGTTCATCGCATCCTTCAGCGTGCCTGCGCCGGAGGTCACCGGATGCACCTCAGCACCGAGGAGCCGCATGCGATCGACATTGGGCTTCTGACGCTCGACGTCCTCGGCCCCCATGAAGACCTCGCAGGTCATGCCGAAAAGCGCACACGCGGTCGCGGTCGCAACACCGTGCTGACCGGCACCGGTCTCGGCGATGATGTGCTTCTTGCCCATGCGCTTGGCCAGCAGCGCCTGGCCCATCACATTGTTGATCTTGTGAGCGCCAGTGTGGTTCAGCTCATCGCGCTTGAAGTACAGCTTGGCGCCACCGAAATGTTCCGTCAGCCGCTCCGCGAAGTAGAGCGGGCTGGGTCGGCCGATATAGTGAGTGTGGAAATACTCGATGTCCTTCTTGAACGCCGGATCGGTCTTGGCATGGGTATAGGCGGCCTCGACCTCCAGGATCAGCGGCATCAGCGTTTCCGCGACATAACGGCCTCCGAAGATGCCGAAATGGCCTTCGGCGTCGGGGCCGGCACGCAGAGAGTTCGGAACGGCGGCGACGGACATCGCGCGGACCTCCATGGGCTGGTCGCACCCGGACAATACCGAGCATCTATTTTGACATGAGGTCTTAAGGCCGACCGGCCCGCCACGCAAGGAGGAGGTGCGGGTCGCGCCTATCTGCCGACCAAAGGCCTCGC
>CALAHL010000154.1 GCA_937891725.1 uncultured Rhodospirillaceae bacterium
CTATATCAGGGCCGAGAGTGCCGTCAGGGCGCCGAGCGCGAAACAGCAGCGCACCATCAGGCGCAGGGACAGCCGGATATCGGCCGCGCTGGCTGCCTCTCGGCCCGCCCCCATCCAGGCATCCTCCACACGCGATCCGGCGTAATGTCTTGGGCCTGCCAACCGCAATCCCAAGGCCCCTGCGAACGCCGCCTCGGGCCATCCCGCGTTCACCGAGCGGTGCTTGCCCGCATCCCGCAGCGGCGCCTGCCACGCCTCGCGCCAATCCAGCCCGACGGACCAGGCCGCCGCCACCGTCAGCCCCGCACAGAGACGCGCCGCCGGCCAGTTGGCCACATCGTCCAGCCGGGCCGCCGCCCACCCGAAGGCTTCGTGCCGGGGCGTCCTGTGGCCGATCATGCTGTCCGCCGTGTTCAGCGCCTTGTAGGCCAGCAATCCGGGCAGTCCCGCCACCAGGAACCAGAACGCGGGCGCGATCACCCCGTCCGATAAATTCTCAGCGGTACTTTCAATGGCGGCCCGCGCCACCCCGGCCTCATCGAGTGTGTTCGGGTCTCGTCCGACAATCATCCGCACCGCATCACGACCACCAGCCAGGCCGCCCCGCTCCAGCCCTTCGGCAACCGCCAGCACATGATCGTGCAAGGACCGCTGGGCCAGCATTACCCCCACCACGATCGCCACCAGCAACTCGCCGAAGGGAAGCCGCGCGCCCAGCCCTTCGATCACCGCTCCAACCGCCATCGCCGAGACCATGACCACGCCCAGGGCCGCAACGCCCCAAGCCTTGCGCACGCCGTCCGTTTCCCCTTCCCGGTTCCAGGCGGCATCCAACCGCTCGATCATCTTTCCGATTATGACCACCGGGTGGGGCACACGCTTCCAGACCGCGTCCGGTTCCCCGACAACGGCGTCCAGAATCTGTCCGACGAGGAGCAAAAGCGAACGGTCCATTGTGAAATCCCCGATGGTGTCTGTCCGGTCTCGGTACTACGCTTATGGCTTCAACAGGAAGAGCCCTGAATGATTTCCGATTTTGAGACCCGCTTCGCCGCCCTGTCCGGGCCGGTTCGCTGTGCCTTCTGGATGGTGCTGGCCGGGGTTGGGTTTTCCGCCATGGGTGGGCTGATCAAGTTCATGTCCACCGACATGCACCCGTTTCAGGTGGCCTTTTTCCGCTGTTTTTTCGGGCTGGTCTGGATGCTGCCGTGGCTGATCCGCAGAGGCCCCCGCGCGCTGAAGACCAAGCGTCTGCCGCTGTATCTGACCCGGGCGACCTTTGGGGTGATCGGCATGCTGTCGGGGTTCTACGCGCTCGCCCATCTCGCGCTGGCCGATGCGACCGCACTCAGTTTCACCGCACCCTTGTTCGCCACCGTGGGAGCGGCGCTGATCCTGCGCGAACGGGTCCGGCTGCGCCGGTGGAGTGCGACCCTGCTTGGTTTCGTTGGCGTCCTGGTGATCCTGCGACCGGGCGCCACCGCGATCGACCCGGCCGTCTTCTGGTCCCTGCTGGCCGCCGCCACAACCGCCGCGAACATGCTGATCGTCAAACGTCTTACGGATACCGAGCCGTCGGAAGCCGTGGTGGTGTGGATGGTCCTGATGCTGACCCCACTGACCCTCCTGGCCGCCCTGCCGTTCTGGGTCTGGCCGACGCTTGAGCAATGGCCCTATCTGGCCGCAATGGGACTGGCGGGAACCCTGGGACATCTGTGCATCACGCGCGGGTTCAAGGCAGCCGATGCCAGCCTGGCGATGACCTTCGAATACGCCCGCATGCCGATGTCGGCGGCAGTCGGCATCGTCATCTTTTCCGAGAAACCGACGGTGTGGACGTTCCTCGGTGCAGGAATCGTGGCCTTGGCATCGGCCTATATCGCGCACCGGGAAACCACGCTCGCCCGCCAGGACAAGATCGAGACCGAGCCGGACCGCAAAGTGGTCAGGCTATGAGTCAGAGGTCTTCCGGCTGCTGCGGCTCGGCACTCGCGACTTCGCGTTCCGCATCCCGGATGATCTCGGAGAAATCGGAGAGATAGACCGAGCCTTTGACGGTGCGCTGGACCAGGACGCTGCGCCGGTCATCGTCATCCACCTTGCGCCGAACGAATCCCAGGACGCTCAACCGATCAAGCGCCCGGGTCACCGCCGGCTTCGACACCGACAACTGCTCCGACAGTCCGCGCACGGTATGGGGCTGCGGCATCATGTAGACGGTCAGGAGAATCGCGGTCTGCCGGGCGGTCAGGTCCGGTCCGTCGCGACGGACACTGGAAACCGACGCGACCCGCCACAGGTTCAGCGCGCGATGCTGCTCAACAGATCGCATTACGGTCGACCATCCAGCTTAAAAGCGCACAGGGAAGATGATTTCGTTTCGGCATCGCAACCGAACATACCCCTGCCCGCTCCGTGTTGAAAGTGGTTCCGACCGATCCGATCGCGTTAACCGGCAAATCGCTCCTTGATCATACCGTAGACAGCCCGCACCGCCATCGCCTCACCGCCTTCCGGTCGGCCCGGCCGGTCGCTGTTGTTCCAGGCCATCAGATCGAAATGCACCCATTTCGTGGTCGCGGAAACGAAGTGCTCCAGGAACAGGGCGGCCGTGATGGCACCGCCGAACGGCGCACTTCCGGTGTTCGACATATCGGCGATCTTGGTGTCCAGCATCTTGCGATAGGGCTTGTGCAGCGGCAGCCGCCAGACCGGATCCTCTTCGACCAAGCCATGGCTGAGGATCTGTTCCGAGACCTGATCGTCATTGGTGAACATCGCCGGCAGATCGGTGCCCAAAGCCACCCGCGCCGCGCCCGTCAAAGTCGCATAGTCGATGATCAGCGCCGGTGATTCGGAATCCGCCTCGGTCAGGGCATCGCAGAGCACCAGCCGCCCTTCGGCATCGGTGTTTCCGACTTCGACCGTCGTCCCTTTACGGGTAGTGAGGATGTCCATCGGCAGGAAAGCGTCGCCGGAGACCATGTTCTTGACCGCCGGGATCAGCACTCGCAGCCGCACCTTCAGCCCGGCATCCATGATCATCCGGGCGAGGCCGAGCACCTGGGCAGAGCCGCCCATGTCCTTCTTCATCCGCAGCATGCCGGATGACGGCTTGAGGTCGTAGCCGCCGGTATCGAAACACACGCCCTTTCCCACCAGCGTCAGTTTCGGATGCTTGGGATCGCCCCAGGTGAAATCGATCAGCCGCGGCGCATCGGTCGCCCCCCGGCCGACCGCGTGAATCGTGGGGTAGTTCTTCTTGAGCAGCTGATCGCCGACGAGAACCGTGATCTTGGCCTTGTAGGTCTTGGCGAGCGCTCTGGCCTCTTCCGCCAGCTGGGTCGGCCCGAGGTCCTGCGCGGGGGTATTGATGAGATCCCGGGTCAGGGCGGTGCCCAGCGCGATTCGCTCGACCTCACCCCGGTCGGCGTTCTTCGGCCAGACCAGTTCGGCTTCCGGCGCCGGCATCTTGGTGTAGCGGTCGAACCGGTATTGCGCGAGGGCCCAGCCAAGGGCCGCCCGGGTCGCATCCGCCGTCTCCAGATCCACGTCGATGGCATAACGGCCGCCGGGCAGCGCCGCAGGGAGCCCGGCGTAGTCCCACAGACCGGTCTTGGTCTGGTCGTCGACCCCGATCATCACGCGTGCGATCCCACCGTTATCGTCCGGGATCAGGCGCAGTTCACCCGGTTTTGCCTTGAATCCAGTTGCCTCCGCCCATGCCGCGACCTTCTTTGGGGCTTTATCCATCCACGCTTTCAGACCGTCGGTCGAGATCGGGGTGACGGGCACGGTTCCGGCATTGGCGCGAGCTACGAGGTTCAAGGTCACGAGCGATTTCTCCCGATTGGTGCTCTCAAAATTTCATCAGACGCTTTACCGCTGATGACCGACGCTGGAATTTGAT
>CALAHL010000155.1 GCA_937891725.1 uncultured Rhodospirillaceae bacterium
CCAGTTTCGGGCCGACCCCATCGGCGCGGGTCAGCGGCACCCGATCCTGGGCGGCGATCGCATTGAAGATCTCATCCGGCGCCAGCACCGACAGGATCGACAGCGCGTGTTTGGAACCGACCCCCTGCACGGTCTGAAGCATCTTGAAGACCGCTTTCTCGGCCGAGCTGGCGAACCCGAACAGGTGAATATGATCCTCCCGTACATGGGTCTCGACCTGGACCGAGACCGTGCCGCCGATCTCGCCGAGCGCCGTCAGCGTCTTGGCCGAGCAGAACACCAGATATCCGACGCCACCCACGTCGATCACGGCGGAGCCGCTTTCGATCGCAGCCAGAACGCCTCTCAGGCGCGCGATCATGACACGCCCCCGGCCTTTTCCTTGGCAAGGGCCGCCATCACCACCGCCTGCAAGCCCGCCGGCATCTGGCCGACCGAGCCCTTGCGACGGGCGTCTCCACCCGAATCAGCACCGTAAGCCGCGCGAGATCCGACATAGTGGGCATGACAGACGGCGACGGCGAGCGCGTCGGCCGCGTCCGGACCCTTGATCCTCGCACCGGGCAGGAGGGTCGCGATCATCGCCTGGACCTGTTCCTTGGCCGCATTTCCGGTCCCCACCACAGCCTTCTTCACCCGCTTGGGTGCGTATTCGGCCACATGCAGTCCCGCCTTGGCCGGCGCCAGCAGAACCACGCCCCGCGCCAAGCCGAGCTTGAGGGTGGATTCCGGATTCCGGTTCACGAAGGTTTCCTCGACCGCCGCCTCATCCGGTCGATACTCGGCGATCAACGCCTGAATCGCGTCGTACAACTGAACCAGGCGGGTGGCGATGGCAGCATCTCCATCGGAATGAACCGTCCCGTCGGCGATATGCTTCAGCCGCACCCCGTCGGTCTCAATCACACCCCAGCCGGTGTTCCGCAATCCGGGGTCGAGGCCAATCAAACGCATGCTTCCTCCCCATACCATCGCACCAAGCCGGACACAGGGCCCGTCAGGCGGTCAGTTTTTCCATGATCGCGTCGGAGATCTCAAAATTCGCCGAGACCTGCTGCACATCGTCATTCTCTTCCAACACATCCATCAGCTTGAGCAGCGTTCCCGCCTGGTCCTCGTCGACCTCGATCGAATTGGTCGGCTTCCAGGTCAGGCCGGACGATTGCGGCTCTCCCAAAGTGCCTTCCAGCGCCTCCCGGACAGTATTGAAATCTTCGACAGCGCAGGTGATCTCATGCTCTTGTTCGCCGGATTCGGCGTTCTCGGCGCCGGCTTCGATCGCCGCCTCAAGCACATCATCCGCATTGCCGACCGAGGCCGGGAAGATCAGCTGACCGACCCGGTTGAACATGAAGGACACGGCCCCGGTCTCAGCCAGATTGCCACCGTGCTTGGCAAAGGCCGACCGCACCTCGGACGCCGTCCGGTTACGGTTGTCGGTGAACGCGTCAACGATCATCGCCACACCACCCGGACCATAACCTTCGTAGCGGACGTCCTCGTAATTGCTGTCGTCGCCGCCGCCCGCACCCTTCTTGATCGCGCGGTCAATATTGTCTTTCGGCATGTTCTCCTTGCGCGCGGCGATGATCGCCGACCGCAGGGCCGGGTTCGATCCCGGATCCTCGCCGCCCATCTTCGCCGCGACCTGAAGCTCACGCGTCAGACGGGTGAAGACCTTGGCGCGCTTCTTATCCTGCGCGCCCTTGCGGTACATGATGTTCTTGAATTGTGAATGCCCAGCCATCTCACACACCTTGCAGAGCGCCGCCGAGCCGGTCGAATTTACGAGCCGTCGTGGCGCCTTTGTTGAGTCTATACCAGATGTGGGGGTACCGCGCATCCTCCCGAATGCCGTCCCACCCGCCAAAGGCATCGGAAGGCGCCGCCCTCCCATGCCGCGCGGCGGTGTAGCACAAAGCGGGTGCGCCCGTGTAGATCATCCGTGATTTGTGTGAGTATTCTGCGCGCCCCGCCACTCCGCCATGCACAGTATCCAGACCGATGTTCGAAAACCTGATCACCATGCTGTTGGTCGCAGTCGCCCTGATGGGCAGCCCGGGCCCCGCGACGCTGAGCCTCGCCGCCGTCGGTGCCGCCTTCGGCGCCAGGGCCGGGCTTCGGTTCTTCGGCGGGATCATTTCCGGAAACATCACGGTGCTGCTGCTGCTCGCGACCGGAGTGACCGGGATCGTGCTGGCGGTGCCGGAGATGAAAGTCGCGATCACGTTGGCGGCCGGAGCGTATATTCTGTATCTGGCCTATCGGATCGCGAAGGCTCCTCCCGCCGCCGCCCGAGAGGCCGGGGCCCGCGCGCCGTCGTTTCCCTCGGCCTATTTCCTGGCGATCGCCAATCCGAAGGCCTATGCCGCTTTGGGTGCGGTCTATTCCGGCAACGCGCTGATCACCGAAGGGTTCGGTGAGCAGACTTTGCTGATGGATTCCGGCGCCAAGCTGCTGGTCATGGTTTGCGTGATGATCACCGTGAACGGCAGCTGGCTGATCTTCGGCTCCGCGTTCGCGGCGGTGCTGACCGATCCCAGAAAATCCCGGATCGCCAATATCTGCTTCGCAATCCTGCTGGTAGGGTCGGTGGTGCTGGCGGTGCTCTGAGCCGTCAGGCCTCCGGCATGACCTGCGACAGCCGCCCGCCCCTGCGTAACGGCTCGACCCGAAGGGCAAGCCCGGTCTTATCGTCGGTCACGACAAACACGCCGCATAAGGTGCCCTCACCCTCCGCCGCTTCCAGTCGCGGGGTCGGCATCTTGCGGGTGAAGCGATCGACCGGGCTGTCCTTTTTCATCCCGATCACACTGTCGTAGTCACCGCACATCCCCGCATCCGACTGATAGGCGGTGCCGTGTTCCAGCACCATGGTATCGGCGGTCGGGATATGGGTGTG
>CALAHL010000156.1 GCA_937891725.1 uncultured Rhodospirillaceae bacterium
CGCTGACCGGTTTTGCCAGACTCGATTTGAGTGGCGCGGGCCCAGTCCCAGCGTTCGAACCCGTCCTCCAGCGGCTCCGCTCCCCAGTTGCTGTCGAGATAGCCGTTGCCGCGCCAGCTCAAGTCGGGTGAGTCGAGGTCGACCGACACATGGGAAAGGGGCGCGATCGGACGCCAATGGTGACGGCCTTTCGCATCGAGCTGAAAGCTGCGGGGATTCAGCGCATTGGTGTCCACCCGAATGGTGCCTTTGATCCGACTGAGATGCGGAACCGCCAATTCGTCCAGATGCAGCGTCAGCCCGTCCCGCTCCCAGAGCATATGGCTGGGTCCGACTCGAAAGCGGTCCACACTCCGGTCCAGGGCGCCGCGTCCGCGTTCGGTCATGGACCAGCGATGGCCACGCTCGCCATAGAGGGCGACATTGATGGCCACGTGGTTCTCAGGCTCCGCGCGCCCCGACCAGTGATAATAGGGTGAGAAGACGCTGCCGACGAAGGCGATGATGGTCAGCCCGTGACGCCCGTCCTCGCTCAGCGCGTCCAGATACCACCACGCGTAGCCGCCCGCCGGAACGGATTGCGCGAAGTTCGGTGCCCCGTCCATATGCCCCGCTCCATAATACGGTCTGAAAGAATGGCGTCCGCCGCCTGTTTGCCGGACAGGGCCGCCATCGGAATTCCTGGCCCCGGGTGCACGCTGCCGCCTGCGAGATAGAGCCCCGGGACCCGCGTCCGGCTGCCCGCGCGGTTGAAGGACGCCCGCCAGCCGTGGGAGGCCGGGCCGTAAAGTGCGCCGCCGGAAGCTGGAAACAGGGCCTCGAAATCCGATGGAGTCGTCCGCACGGTTTCGGAGGTCGCATCCTCTATCGTGAGGCCGCACCGCCCCAGCAATTCGAAAGCTGCGGTCTCGTAGGCGCGCAACTCGTCCTCGCTGAACTCCCGCGCGTCGCCGGTCGCCGGGGCGTTTGCCAGACAAAACAGACGCTCCGGACCGTCGGGAGCAGCACCGTCCGCCGACGCCCCGCGATCCTGCGCGCAGATATAGACCGTCGGTGCGCGGGGCAGCCGTCTGGCTGAGAAAATGTCGCTGAATTCGTCCTGATACCGGTCGCAGAAGAACACGGTGTGGCGGAGCAGCGGGAAGCCGACCGGCCGGGCGACCATCGACCAGGTCACCGCCGAAAGTGAGCGTTCGCTTGGTGTGGTTCCATTTGCGGCCTTTGAGACGTTTGCGCCGAACAGGCCGGTTGCCACAGCCGAGACATCGCTGTTCGAGACCACTGCGGCAGCGGATATGGTGTCGCCCGATGCCAGTTTCACACCGGACACCGCGCCGCCCTCCGTTAGGATTTCGGAGATTTCGGCATCGTAGGTGATCTCGACGCCGAGGGATTGGGCGAGGTCGGCCAGCGCGCGGGCGATCCGGTGCATGCCGCCCTCCACCAGCCAGACCCCTTCGCGTTCCACATGGGCCACCAGCATGAGGGTCGCCGGCGCCTTGAAGGGCGACGAGCCGCAATAGGTCGAATAACGGGCGAACAGCTGGCGCAGGCGCGGGTCCGTGAACTGCTTGCCGAGCGAGGCCCATAGCGTGCTGAACGGGTCGATCCCCATCAGACCGGACACCCCGGCCCTTTGCACCAGTTCAACGGGGCTGGGGCGTGACCCCTTGATGAAGCCGTCTTCCAACGTTTCATACACCGAGGCGGAGCGCTCGCAGAATGCGGCATAGCGGTCGCCCTCGGCGGGGGAGGCGAAGTCGGAAATCGCCTGGATGGTCCGATTCCGATCCGCGAACAGATCGAGCCGACTGCCATCTGCCCACGCGTGCCGGGCCAGAATTTCGGCGGGGGTCAGGGTCACATGATCGGACAGAGACGTTCCGGCCTCCGCGAACAGATCCTCGAACACCCACCGCATCGTCATCACCGTTGGGCCGGCATCGATCCGGGCATCGCCAACCGCAACCTCGCGCATCTTTCCGCCCGGCGAGGCCGTGCGCTCGAGAACCCGGACCGGAAGGCCCTTCGCCGACAGTCTTACCGCGGTTGCGAGCCCCGCGATTCCGGCGCCGATCACCACCACCGGTGGCTGGCTTGCGGAGGCGCTAGGGGCGGGACTGACGTGCATGCGCGAAGCCTTTGTCTGGATGGAGATCTCTCGCCCGTTGCGTTTCGAGAAAGAGAGTGTCTATAATTCCTGACACAATAAGGTGACAGGCAAGACTGACACAGAACGTCGGCCGGGTCACCACCCAAGCGGGGAGTGAGAGCATGGATGTGAAGACGCGGATCGAAAGGGCTTTGGATGCAGCCGTCGCGCATTGCGAGACCGCCGACGCGCCTCCGGGTTTGGCGGGCGCCTTGCGCTATGCCGTTTTCCCGGGCGGGCAACGGATCCGACCACGTCTCACACTGGCTGTCGCCATGGCCTGCGGCGACGACCGTCCTGCGGTGACGGACGCGGCGGCAGCGGCCATCGAAATTCTGCATTGCGCTTCCCTGGTGCATGACGATCTTCCGACCTTCGATGATGCGTCGACCCGGCGAGGCAAACCTTCGGTTCATCGGGCATTCAGCGAACCCTTGGCGGTGCTGACCGGTGACGCGATGATCGTGCTCGCTTTCGAGACGCTGGCCCGTGTAGGCGTTGAAGCGGGTGATCGCCTGGTGCCCCTGTTGCTGACCCTGGGTCGGTCGACCGGCATGCCGTACGGCATTTGCGCGGGTCAGGCCTGGGAAGGTGAGCAGAAAATCGATCTCTCCGCCTATCAGCAGGCCAAGACCGGCTCCCTGTTCGCAGGTGCTACGGCTGCGGGTGCGGTGGCGTCCGGTTACGATCCGGTGCCCTGGCGTCTGCTGGGCGAACGGTTGGGCGAGGCCTATCAGTGCGCTGATGATATCTGCGACGTCGCGGCCGACCCCGAGAAGATCGGTAAGCCGATCGGACAGGACGAGGTCCATCACCGGCCGAGCGCCGCGCGCGAACTCGGAATCGACGGCGCGAAAAAGCGTCTCGAGAAACTGGTGAAATCCGCCATTGATGCGGTGCCGGACTGTCCCGGACGGGATCAGCTGCGTAAGGCCATCCTGGTCCAGGCCAGCGGCTTCCTGCCGCAACATGTGAAGGAGCGCGCGGCCTAAGGCAGGCATGCTCGCACGTCTCTTCGGCAGCTTGCCCCGAAAGGGGACCTTTCATGTCTGATCTTTCCGACCGGTCCGGCGATTCCCTTACAAAACCGCCGGCCTGTTGGCGTGAGCGCCTGTTGGCGTGGCGCAACAGGTTGGTGGCGGATCCGAAATTCCAGCGGTGGGCCGCCAGCTTTCCGCTGACCCGTCCGATCGCCCGGCGCCGCGCGCGGCAGTTGTTCGATCTGTGTGCGGGCTTTGTCTATTCCCAGATCCTGGACGCCTTCATTCGCCTGAATGTAGCCGAAATTCTGTTCGAGGGGCCCGCGACCACCTCTGAGTTGGCGCGCCGACTGTCACTTTCTCCTGACAGGACTCTTACCCTTCTCCGGGCAACATCTGCTCTCGGGCTGACAATGACTCTGAGACCTGTGAACGGTGAGGACCGATTCGCCCTTGGAGAGTTGGGCGCCGCCCTGCTTGGAAACCCGGGCGTGGCGGCGATGGTCGAACACCACGCCATGCTCTACGCCGATCTGCGGGACCCGGTTGCCTTGCTGCGGGGCGAAGCGAGGGAGACTGCACTTGGGGGCTACTGGCCCTATGCCGCCCGTGGGGCGCTCGATCATCTCTCTGCGGAGCAGATCGCCGCCTATAGCGGTCTGATGTCGGCCTCCCAGCCGTTGATCGCCGACGATGTGTTGGACGCGTTTCCAATCGGCAGGCACCGGGTGCTGATGGACGTGGGCGGCGGCGAGGGCCGGTTCCTGGCGTCCGCCGCACAACGGGACAGAAAGCTCAAGCTGATGCTGTTCGACTTGCCACCGGTCGCGGAGCGGGCGCGCACGCATTTCGAGAGCCTGGGATTGGCGCATCGTGCCGAGGTTCATGGTGGAGATTTTCAGGTCGATTCCCTCCCGAAGGGCGCGGATCTGATCAGTCTTGTCAGGGTGATTCATGACCATGACGACGACATCGTCCGGGTCCTTCTGAAGGCGATTCACGCGGCCTTACCCGCCAATGGAACCCTGATTGTTGCGGAACCCATGTCCGGAGTCGCCGGTGCGGAGCCCATTGGAGACGCCTATTTCGGGTTCTATCTGATGGCGATGGGGCGAGGGCGTCCCCGGACTGCAGCCGAGATTACCGAATTGTTAATTCAGGCAGGATTTCGAAAAGCCCAGGAAACCGCCACTCGCAGGCCGATGCTGACAGGTCTTGTCGTGGCGGAAGTGTAAAACCCCTAATTTTATTGGTGATTGTCTATTGAAAGTGACAGAAGGCACTGTCAGAATAAAATGACACATTGAGAGTTCGGGAAAAATAAACCGGACCGACAGGGAGACGAAAGAATATGCAGACCACCGCAGTAGTCCTGGAAGAGCCTGGGAGCATCGCGCTCCGGGAGCTCCCGTTGGCTCAGCCAACGGCGGACGATGTTGTGGTGGATGTCTCCTGGACCGGAATCAGCACGGGTACCGAGCGGCTTCTGTATACCGGCCGCATGCCACAATTTCCCGGAATGGGTTATCCCCTGGTTCCTGGGTACGAGTCGGTTGGCGTTGTCAGCCAGGCTGGCGCGGCCAGTGGCCTGTCCGAGGGTGAGATGGTTTTCGTCCCCGGCGCCAAATGCTTCGGCGACGATGTGCGGTGCCTCTTTGGCGGCTCGGCCCGAAAGCTGGTTGTACCGGGTGCCCGTGTGATCTCGTTGGACAGCGGGTTGGCCGAGCAAGGGGCCTTGATGGCGCTGGCTGCCACCGCGCAGCATGCGATCGGTGAGCACGCGGTCCCCGACCTGATTGTTGGCCATGGTGTGCTGGGCCGGTTGCTTGCCCGCCTGACACTTGCCCATGGACAGCCCGCACCGGTCGTTTGGGAGACCAATCCGATGCGCCGCAGCGGCGCCGAGGGCTATGCCGTCATCGATCCTTCAGAGGATGCGCGCAAGGATTACCGAGCGATCTACGATGTCAGCGGGGCAAAAGGGCTGCTCAACGATTTGATTTCCCGGCTTGCCCCGATGGGCGAGGTGGTTTTGGCCGGCTTCTACGAAGAGCCGCTCTCGTTCGATTTCCCCGCCGCCTTCATGCGGGAGGCCCGTATCCGGGTCGCCGCCCAATGGCAGGCCACAGATTCCGCGACCGTCAAACGGTTGGTCGAGGCCGGTCAGTTGTCACTCGGCGGACTGATTACCCACACACAAGACGCCGCCAACGCGAACGATGCATACCGCACCGCGTTCGAGGATGCGTCCTGCTTGAAAATGATCCTGGATTGGAGAGCCTTCTGATGAGTGCGATCGACACCGATATCGGATCCCCGACCGAAGTCACTGAGAAGCCCGCCAAGAAGCAGACGGAAGTCATCGCAATCTATGGCAAAGGCGGCATCGGCAAGAGTTTTACGCTCGCCAATCTGAGCTACATGATGGCCCAGCAGGGCAAACGGGTTCTCCTGATCGGTTGCGATCCGAAGAGCGACACCACCTCCCTGCTGTTTGGCGGACGTAGCTGCCCGACCATCATCGAGACCTCTTCCAAGAAGAAACTGGCCGGTGAGCAGGTCGAGATCGGCGATGTCTGCTTCAAGCGCGACGGTGTGTTCGCAATGGAGCTTGGCGGCCCTGAGGTCGGGCGTGGCTGCGGTGGTCGCGGCATCATCCATGGCTTTGAGCTGCTGGAAAAGCTCGGCTTCCACGATTGGGATTTCGACTACGTCCTGCTGGACTTCCTGGGTGACGTGGTGTGCGGCGGCTTCGGCCTGCCGATCGCCCGCGACATGTGCCAGAAGGTGATCGTGGTCGGCTCGAACGACCTGCAATCCTTGTACGTCGCGAACAATGTCTGCTCGGCGGTCGATTACTTCCGCAATTTGGGCGGCAATGTCGGAGTCGCGGGCCTCATGATCAACAAGGATGACGGCACCGGCGAGGCGCAGGCCTTTGCTAAGGCGGTCGGCATCCCGGTGCTCTGCGAGATCCCGGCTCATGAAGACATCCGTCGGAAGTCCGCAAACTACGAGATCGTCGGCAAGCCAGGTGGCGAGTGGGCGTCCCTGTTCGAGCGTCTGGCCGAGACTGCCGCTGCTGCGCCGCCGGTGCGCCCGACGCCCTTGAGCCATGACCAACTGCTGGACCTGTTCACCGGTGAGGCTGTCGGTCGCGATGTCAAACTTCTGCCTGCGAGCTTCGAGGATATGTGCGGTGTGACTTACGCTCCGCGTCCGTCTCTCGAAGTCGTCTACGAGGGCGCATAAGAATGGCCATCGAATTCGAACCAGAGGCTCCGACCATATTCGACCCTTCGGCTCAAAAGCCGAAGGCCGATGCGGCGGGCTGCCATGCAGGCGCCGACGTGATGAACGAGGCAGCCCGCAAAGCCGGCAAGTCCGAGGTTCTTGATGGGCTGGCGGCCGATTATCCGAAGGGGCCGCACGACCAGCCGCAATCCATGTGTCCGGCCTTCGGCTCCCTGCGGGTCGGGCTGCGGATGCGGCGGACGGCGACGATCCTCTCCGGCTCGGCCTGCTGTGTGTACGGCCTGACCTTCACCTCTCACTTCTACGGAGCGCGCCGGACCGTCGGCTACGTGCCGTTCAATTCCGAATCCCTCGTCACCGGTCAGCTCTACGAAGACATCCGCAATGCCGTCACCGAGATGGCCAAGCCGGACGAGTACGATGCGATCGTGGTGATCAATCTGTGTGTGCCGACCGCTTCGGGCATTCCTCTCGACCGCCTGCCGGCCCAGATCAACGGCGTCCGGGTGATCGGAATCGACGTGCCGGGCTTCGGCGTGCCGACCCATGCGGAAGCCAAGGATGTCCTGACCGGTGCGATGTTGCGCTACGCCCGCACCGAGATCGAGTCCGGGCCGGTTGCCCGCCCGCGCAATTTCGACGGCAGCAAGCCGACCGTCACCATGATCGGCGAGCTGTTCCCGGTCGACCCGATGGGTGTCGGCGCGATGCTCGAGCCGATGGGTATGGTCGTCGCCCCACAGCTTCCGTCCCGTGAGTGGCGCGATCTGTACGCGGCTCTCGACTGTCAGGTGGCGGCGGCGGTGCATCCGTTCTACACGGCCTCTGTGCGTGAGTTCCAGCGGGCCGGCCGGCCGGTGGTCGGATCCGCGCCGGTTGGCCTCGACGGTACGGCTGCTTGGCTGGAAAGCGTCGGCAAGGCGGCCGGCATCTCGGACAAAAAGATCGATGCGGCGAAAGCCAAGGCGCTTCCGGCGATCAAGGCGGCTCTGGCCGACAATCCGATCAACGCGACGGTCACCGTGTCCGGCTACGAAGGCTCGGAACTGTTGGTTGCGCGTCTGCTGATCGAGGCCGGAGCCAAGGTCCCTTACGTTGGAACCGCGTGCCCGAAGACGCCGTGGAGCGATCCGGACCGCGAATGGCTTGAGGCCAAGGGCGTTCATATCCAATACCGCGCCTCGCTGGAACAGGACCTTGCCGCGATGCAGGACGTCCGCCCGGATCTGGCGATCGGCACCACGCCGCTGGTCCAGAAGGGCAAGGAGCTGGGCATCCCGTCGCTGTACTTCACCAATATGGTCTCGGCACGACCGCTGTTCGGTCCTGCAGGTGCAGGTTCGATGTCCGGCATCGTCGCGGCCCAGACCCGGGGCAAGGATCGCTTTGCCTCGATGGTCGACTTCTTCGATGGCGTGGGCACCGGCGGAAAGAACGCCGGCCACACTTTGGCCAAGCGCAACACCCAAGTGGCGGGGGGCTGAGAGATGTTGGTCCTGGACCACGATCGGGCTGGGGGTTACTGGGGGGCGGTCTATGCCTTCTGCGCCGTGAAGGGCCTTCGGGTCGTGATCGACGGCCCGGTCGGCTGCGAGAATCTGCCAGTCACCGCCGTCCTGCACTACACCGATGGGCTGCCGCCGCACGAGTTGCCGGTCACCGTCACCGGCCTCAGCGAGGACGAGCTGTCGATGAACGGCACCGAGAAGGCGCTGAAACGGGCGAGCGACACGCAGGACCAGGACATGCCGGCGGTGGTCGTCACCGGGTCCATCGCCGAGATGATCGGCGGCGGCGTGACACCGCAGGGCTCCAATCTCCGGCGCTTCCTGCCGCGCACGATTGACGAAGACCAGTGGCAGAGCGCCGATCGCGCGATCTACTGGCTGTGGACCGAATTTGGCGCGAAGAAAGTTCCGGCCCGTGCCGACATGAAGAAGAAAGCCGGCGCCAAGCCGCGTGTGAACATCATCGGCCCGATCTACGGCACCTTCAACATGCCGTCCGACCTCGCCGAGATTCAGCGCCTGGTCGAAGGCATCGG
>CALAHL010000157.1 GCA_937891725.1 uncultured Rhodospirillaceae bacterium
GATCAAAGCGCCCCTTGGAAATTTTTCTCCGACTTCTTGGCTCATCTCCTACCCTTCCGTGTTTAGCCGGCCGTCGCCACCGGGTCGGACCTGTTCGACCGGGACCCGGCCCAGTCTCGTGCGGCAGCAGATGTGTCCGGTTCAGTTGACACATTCTGCTTCATATCTGGGGCCGATGTCTCGTCTTTCGTGCCGACGGGGCTATTCGACGCAGTTTTTTCGACCTCGGCCTCAGCGGTCGCGTGTTGCGCGAGTGCGTCTGACAGGATGCCGGCAACGGTCTCCGCGTCCCGGATCGACCGGAAGGCCGGATGCGGCTCCGTCAGCCTCCACGGACGCACATGGGGCCAGAACATGACCCAGGACACCCGGTGGCCGCGTTCGACCTCGAGGGCCAGAACGCCCGTCCCGTCCGGATCGGTCGCCAGATCCGCCGAGCGGATCAGGTTGAATGGGATCGTCGCGGTGATGGAGAACGCAACACCTGTCCGGAACACCACCCGTTCGCTGGTGATCGAATAGACCGTGGTCCGCTGCACCATGTAGGCGTAGCCGCACAGGATCCCCATCACCACGATCACCATCGGCACCACCCAGGCGGCCGAGATCAACCCGGTCGCCAGGGTGCCGCCGTCCGCCATATCGATCCCGAACCGCCAGCCCATCAGCAACACGAAGTAGACTGCCAGGCCCCGAACATGCAGGGCGCTCTTGGCGAAGGCCCACCAGTCAACCGTGCCCTGCCAGAGGATCCGCTCATTCTGCGGCAAACCCGCTGGAATGCCGCGGACCGGTTCGAAATCGAAGTCGCCGCTCATATGAAGGGTTCCTGCCGGTCAGGGGTGGCATAGAGGGTGCCGGCACCGAAGTAGGCCGTCACTTTTTCTTCCTCAAGAAGCGTGATGGTGCCCGGAGATTTCAGCGGCGGGACGTCACCGAACTGGGTGCTGAGGAGGGCCGACACCTCAACCTTGCCCTTGCCCGGCTGTCCGAACACCGGCGTGCGGTACACGCTGGCGAACTGCATCGGGATCATCACCGTCTTCGCGGCCTCGCCCACGCCAACCGAGGCTTCGAGGTAGCGGATCAGCGATTCGGAAACATCGACCCAGACGTCGGTGACCGTGCCGGCGACCTTGCCGTCACCGCCGACCACCGGGAGACCCCGGGGATCCTTGTCGCGGGCTTCGATCGCGAAGCTGAGGGCGGATCCGATCGGAACAATACGCGGAGCACCCGTCGGGGTGACATCCGGGACATCGGCGCGTTCCGCCCAGGAACCCGGGCCGACACCTGCGGTCAGCGGGTTGCCCAGGGGCTCAAGCGGCGCACCCGGCCAGGGGGCAACCGGCTCGGCGTTGATCTGGCGCAGGTCGCGCTTGCCATTGGGGGCATATACGGTTTCGCCGTTGGCGAGATGGAATGCCTTCGGTGACGGCACCCAGATCACGCCCGTGCTCACCTGTTCGCCGGTGAGATCGTCCTCCAGCGGATAGCCCTCGCGGCGGTCTTCGCGGCGGATGTAGAAGATCAGACCCGCGAAAAAGATCCAGAATCCGTAAAGCACGATTTGTGCGACGTCGATGTTACTCATGATTTGACCAGTCATTTCGGACCTCCATGGTCAGGGGGTTAGCCTGGGAACTCAGCCAACCCAAACTTCGAGGACGGTGGCGCTGCCGGGGTTCGCGGGCCCGAATATCGGACCAGCGGACCAATCGCCGCCAAGGTTGCAAAAAGGAGAAAGATTTCCAGGTGATAAACCGCCATATAGCCGGTGGACGGATCCATCAGGGCCTCCCCGAGGAGGCCTGACTCGGATAACCCTCCGACGATATCTCTCAGGGCGCCGCCGATCGCGATGGCGCTGCCGGCCGCCGTGGCCTGAACGGCCCCCCAGGCGCCAAGCGCTATTCCGCTCTCCTCGGCTTTCGCCAAGGCCATTGCCGCCGTCAGCGAGCCGACCGCGAACAGACCGCCCCCCAGACCCATCAACGCGGTTCCGATCTGAAACACGAGTGCCGAGTCGGCGGGAGCCGCGAAAACCAAAAGGGAGAATGCGCCGACGCCGATAATGGCGCCAAAGGCGGCCAGTCGATGCGGGTTGCCGCCGCGTGCGAGCTTGCGGGCGGACCAGGCAAAGCCGATCAGGGTTCCCAGCGCCAGAACACCGGTGAGCTGTGTCGTTTGGCCCACACTCATTCCAAGGATCTCGCCCCCATAGGGTTCAAGCAGGATGTCCTGCATGCTGAACGCTGCGGTACCCAGGAAGATCGCCACCAGAAGCCGGGCCGATTTGCCGCCATCCATGAAGGCGTTCCAGGACTCTGCAAACCGCGGACGCGGACGATCGGGCGCCGTGCGGGCTGGGTTGCGGGCTTCCTGCTTCCACAGGGCGATCATGTTCAGAGCCATCGTGACCACGGCGGCACCTTGGATCACCTTGATCAATCGGACATTTGAGAAGTCCGACAGCAGCTCGCCGAGAATTAGGGCTGACCCGGCCATCCCGACCAGCAGCATCACGTACAACATGGCCACGACCCGGGGGCGGCTGTCTTCCGGTGCGAGGTCGGTGGCCAGCGCCAAGCCTGCGGTCTGGGTGGTGTGAAGACCGGCGCCGACCATCAGGAAGGCGAGGGCGGCGGCGATGGTGCCGGCCCAGACCGGCCCTCCGTCACCTGACAGGATCAGCAATGCGAACGGCATGATCGCCAGCCCGCCGAACTGCAGGAGCGAGCCGAACCAGATGTAGGGCACCCGCTTCCAGCCCAGCAGAGACCGGTGGTTGTCCGACTTGAAGCCGATCAGTACCCGGAACGGGGCGAACAGCATCGGCAGCGAAATCATGGCGGCGACCAGCCAAGTCGGCACGTTAAGCTCGACGATCATCACCCGGTTCAGGGTACCGTTCAGGAGGACGATGGCCATGCCTACGGAGACCTGGAACAGCGACAGGCGGAGCAGTCGGCCGAGTGGAAGCTCAGGCGTGGCGGCGTCGGCAAACGGAAGGAACTGCGGGCCAACCCGCGTCCATGACCGCGCCAAGGTTTCGCCTAATCTGCTCATCCGAGCGACACCTTCTTTGCCAGTTCTTGTGCTTGGCTCGTATAGAAGCCACTGATGATCCGTTGGCTGCGACCGACCTGCCATTCCGAGAGAGCGGGGGCCGCGGTCAGGTCCCGGCGCAAACCGTTCTGCCCCAGCGGCTCAATCGCTGGAGACCGGTCGCTGCGGGGAAACAGTTTTCCCATTCCGTACATCACCGTCAGCAACGGTGTGCGCGGTGCGAACGTAAAGGCGATCGAGTGACGGGTGCGGGCGGCCAAACCGCTGATAGCGGCAACCACATCGCTTTGGCGGTAGTGGATCAGGCTATCCATCGACACAACATGATCAAAGGTACCGAGTTCGGGCGACAGCATGTCGCCGACCCGCCAGGTCACCATCGCGGGGTCGATGTCCGTCGGCATCCGCTCTTGGGCGACGTTCACCAGATTTCCGGATATATCGATTGCGGTGACGCGGGCCCCCCGACGCAGGGCTTCGATCGTCAAGGCCCCGGTGCCGCACCCGGCGTCCAGAAGGGTGCGGCCGGTCATGTCGTCCGGGAGGTAGCCCAACAGCGTCGCCCGCATCCGGTCTCGTCCCGCGCGGACGGTCTCCCGGATCTTGCTGACCGGAGCGTCCGAGGTCAGCCGGGCCCAGGTCTCGGCCGCCGTGCGGTCGAAATAGGTTTCCAGCTGTCCCTTACGCGTCTGGTATGTGGCGGACTGCATCTCGCCAGTCTCCCGTCTGTCCTGGTCAGTCAAATCCGAGCAACTCGAAGATATCCCGGTCCTTCATCGGATCCGCCGTGAGCGGCTCGGTCCCGGCGTAGAGTGTCGCGGCCAGGCGCAGATACTCTTCCTGCACCGCCACGATCTCCGGGGTCGGGTCCATCTCGAACACGGTGGCCTTCATCAGGCGCGAGCGGCGGATGGCATCGAGATCCGGCAGGTGCGCCATGGTTTTGAGGCCGACAACCTTGTTGTATTTGTCGATCTGATCGGTATCGGCGGATCGGTTGGCGATCACGCCGCCCAGACGCACATCGTAGTTCTTGGACTTGGCCTTGATGGCGGCCACGATCCGGTTCATCGCGTAGATCGAGTCGAAATCATTGGCGGTGACGATCAGCGCCCGGTCGGCATGCTGCAACGGGGCCGCGAAGCCGCCGCACACCACATCGCCCAGCACATCGAAGATCACAATGTCGGTCTCTTCCAGCAGGTGATGCTCCTTCAGGAGCTTCACGGTCTGGCCGACCACGTAGCCACCACAGCCGGTGCCCGCCGGAGGGCCGCCTGCCTCGACGCACATGACGCCGTTGTAGCCCTCGTAGACGAAGTCCTCGACCCGGAGTTCCTCCGGGTGGAAGTCCACGGATTCCAGGACGTCGATCACGGTCGGCATCAGCATTTTTGTCAGCGTGAAGGTGCTGTCGTGCTTTGGATCACAGCCGATCTGCAGGACGCGCTTGCCCAGTTTGGAAAAGGCGACCGACAGGTTCGAGGATGTCGTGCTCTTGCCGATCCCGCCCTTGCCGTAGACCGCGAATACCTGCGCGCCCTCGATCTTGACGGACGGGTCCAGCTGGACCTGCACGCTTCCTTCGCCATCCGGGCGGGTCGGTCGTGCGCGAATATCGTCGAGAGGTGCCATTTCAGCCTCCGGTTAAAGTGTTCATGCGGCGACCCCGTCGGCCACGCCTTCAAGTCTGTCCTCGAGTTCTTCGCCGGCTTGGCGAAGGGCTGCGAGTGTGGCGTCGTCGGGGACCCAATAATTGCGTTCGTGAGCTTCCAGCAGACGGTTGGCGACCCGGGCCGAGGCCTTGGGGTTCAGATGCGCCAACCGCTCGCGCATTTCGGCGTCGAGCACGAATGTCTGGGTGATCTGCTGGTAGACCCAAGGATCCACCTGACCGGTCGTTGCCGACCAGCCGAGGGTGTTTGTCAGCTGCGCTTCGATATTGCGCACGCCTTCGTAGCCGTGCTCGAGCATGCCTTCGTACCATTTCGGGTTCAGCATGCGGGTTCGGGTTTCCAGTGCCACCTGCTCACCCAAGGTGCGGACCAGGCCTTCACCGCGGGTCTGGTCACCGATGTAGATCGGCACGTCCGAACCGGTGGCGCGGCGCACCGCGCGCCCGATGCCGCCCAGCGTGTCGAAATAGTGGTCGACCGTGGTGACGCCCAGCTCGACCGATTCCAGGTTTTGATATGCCAGATCGACCTCGCCCAACACGCTCTCAAGCAGCTTGGACTGGTGTCCCGGGCGGCCGTGGCGGTCATAGGCGAAGCATTTGCGCTTGGTATAGGCCTCGGCCAGCTCGTCCTCATCATCCCAGGCGCCGCTGTCGACCAGCAGGTTGACGTTCGCCCCATAGGCGCCGTCGGCGTTGCTGAACACCCGCAGGGACGCGGTCTCGAGATCGCAGCCGTTCTGCTCCTGATAGACCAGCGCATGGGCGCGAATGTGGTTCATCTCCAGCGGCTCGTTCTCGGCGGCGGCAGCCATGAATGCGGCTTCCGCCAGCAGCTTGGTCTGCAGGGGCAGCAGATCCCGGAAGATGCCGGACAGGGTCATCACCACGTCGATCCGCGGACGACCCAACTCCTCAAGCGGGATCAGGTCGGCGCCGCACAGACGCCCGTAGCTGTCGAAACGCGGCTTCGCGCCCATCAGCGCCAAGGCCTGGCCGATCGGCCCGCCTTCGCTTTTCAGATTGTCGGTGCCCCAAAGCACGATCGCGACCGAACGGGGGACGCCCTTTCCGTCGGCGAGGTGTCGGTCGAGCAGGCGTTGCGCCTGGGCGGCGCCGTCGGCAACGGCAAACGCGCTCGGCAGACGGAACGGATCGAAGCCGTGCACATTCCGGCCGGTCGGCAGGATTGAGGGTGTGCGGATCAGATCGCCGCCCGAAACCGGTTTCACGAACCGTCCGTCGAGGGCGTGGACCAGAGCCTGAATCTCACCATTGACCTGCAGTTTGGCGTCGATTTCGGCCAGTTCACGCAGGTTCTTGATGTGCTCCATATTCGCATTCACGCCGTCTTCGCGCATCGCGATGTCTTGGGCGGACATGCCGCCCACCAAAAGCGCGATCTGACCCCGGTCCGGGACCACGCCGGTGCGGGCCTCACCCATCGCCGCCAGCAGATCGACACGCTCTTCGGCGGTCGGGGTCTCACCGACCACGTGCAGACCGTGTGGGATCAGGGTGCTTTCGAGCTCCATCACCTCTTTGAACAGGTCCTGGACCCGCGCTTCTGCGTCGGACATCGTCCAGGCGGGTTCCAGGGCGGTCAACTCATTGGCCGCACCTTGGGCCTGGATCACCGGCAGCATCTGTTCACGCTCGACTTCGGATTCCGGCGGCAGCATGCGCCAACGGTCGATCGAGGATTTCAGCTCGGCCAACCCCTTGTAGAGCCCGGCATTGGTGACCGGCGGGGTGAGGTAGCTGACCAGGGTGGCCGCCGCCCGCCGCTTGGCGATGGTGCCCTCGGACGGGTTGTTGGCGGCATACAGATAGATGTTCGGCACGTCGCCGATCAGACGGTCCGGCCAGCAGTCGCCGGTCAGTCCGGTCTGCTTGCCGGGCATGAATTCAAGCGCGCCGTGGGTCCCGAAATGCAGCACCGCATGGGCGCCGAAATCTTCCCGGAGGTATCGGTAGAACGCGGAGAACGCATGGGTCGGGGCCAGACCTTTCTCGAACAGCAACCGCATCGGGTCGCCTTCGTAGCCGAAGCCCGGCTGGATGCCGACCATCACATTGCCGAACATCTCGCCCAGAACCTGGATATTTCCGCCGTCGGTGAGCTGCCGGCCCGGAGCCGGCCCCCAGGCGGCTTCGATCTCCTGCAGCCACGGCTCCCGCCGCACATGGTCGTCGACCGGGATGCGCGCCATCACATTGGCGTCGGATCCGAGCACGGCGGAATTGCCGCCCAGAACCCCGTCCTGCAAATCCTCGACCGAGGCGGGAAGGTCGATCTTGTAACCCTCGTCCGCCAAGCCTTTCAGGGTGTTGAACAGGGACCGGAAGACCGACAGATAGGCGGCGGTTCCGGTCGCCCCTGCATTGGGCGGGAAGTTGAACAGCACGATCGCCAGCTTGCGGTCGGCGCGCTTGGACCGGCGCAGGGCCACCAGCTTCTCGACCCGCCGCGCCAGTTGCCGGACCCGCTCGACATCCGGACACATCGCCCGGGCGCTGTCTTTGTTGGTGCACCAGCTGGGATCGCAGTTCGCGCAGGTCTTGGTGTCGCCGGTGCGGCCACCGAACACCGTCGGCGAGGTGGCTCCGTCCAGCTCCGGAATCGCGACCAGAATCGTGGCCTCGACCGGCAGAAGCCCGCGATCATTGCCGCGCCATTGCTCCAGCGTCTGGAACTCCACCGCCTGGGCGACGATGTAGGGCACATCCAGCTTGGCCAGCATGTCCTGGGCGGCGGTCGAGTCGTTATAGGCAGGCCCGCCGACCAGGGAGAACCCGGTCAGGGACAAAACCGCGTCGACGGTCGCCCGTCCGTCCTTCATGAAATACGCCTCGATCGCCGGGCGGCAGTCGAGCCCGCTCGCGAAGGCCGGGATCACCTCAAGACCGCGCGTCTCCAACTCCATCAGCATGGCATTGTAGTGCGAGCTGTCGCCGGCCAGGACGTAGGAGCGCATGACCAGCACGCCGACCCGGCCCTTCGGCTTGCCCTTGGTGTCGGTGAACCTCGGAAGCTTGTCGAGGGACTCGGTGATCCGGTTTTCCAGCTTCGGATGGTACAGGCCGACTTCCGGGTATTCGACCGGCGCCTGCGCGTTCAACGTGC
The DNA here is from genome assembly GCA_937891725.1 of uncultured Rhodospirillaceae bacterium. Taxonomy (GTDB): domain Bacteria; phylum Pseudomonadota; class Alphaproteobacteria; order Thalassobaculales; family Thalassobaculaceae; genus JANSYC01. The sequence goes on from CALAHL010000157.1 coordinate 7,872, forward strand.
CGCGCAGATGGCGTCGCGCGCCGTCCGCATAGCGATTGACCAGCATCCGGACCATGTTGGCCATGTTCACGTCGGAGCCGGCCAGCCAGTACTGCAAGGTCAGGAAATAGGCGCGCACATCCTGGGCGGCGCCGGGGATGAATTTCAGGATACGTGGGATCCGGCGCAGCATCGCCATCTGGCTGGCGCCGGATTTGGGCGCCCCGCCCTTCTTGCTGCCGCGCAGTTTCTTCAGCAGCGACAGCGGGCCTTTCTGGCTGCCGTCCATGGAGAAACCGCCGATGCGGGTGAGTTTCATCACCTCACCCTCGGACATGCAGCAGACCATGGCGTCACAGGAGTCGCGGCGGGCCTTCAGGGTCGGCAGAATGGCTTGGATGTTCTCTTCAACGAACATCATGGTGGCGATGATGATGTCGGCCCGCGCGAGATCGGCGGTACAGCGCGCCAGCGCCTCGGCGTCGTCACCCCAATCGGAGGCGGCGTGGAAGCCGATCTGCAGACCGGGAAGCTCGGAGCGCAGCAATCCGGATGCGCGCGTCACCGAGTTCGCCAGA
>CALAHL010000158.1 GCA_937891725.1 uncultured Rhodospirillaceae bacterium
GTTCGATTTTGTGCGTGTTAATTTAGTAAAAAATAAGCAAATCATAGTTTGTTTTGCAGTTAAAGACGAGATCTACGATGAAATTAAAATGAGCGGATTTTACGATAAATACATGATTATTACTTTAGTTAAGTTTGCTCAAGCAGTATCCAAAAGAAGAAAGAAATTCACATTTTTTGATATTGGCGCAAATGTTGGCTGGTTTTCGATCGTTTTCGCGAGTCTGTTTGAAAATGTGCGGGTCGAAGCTTTCGAGCCGAATGCGAATACGATGCTTGCTCTGTCCGCAAATCGTGAAGTCAACGGGTTATCGGACCAAATTTCACTGAATGAGGTGGTGCTGCTTGGTGAACGGAAAGCTGTTGAAGAGCAGACGAACAGTTTTGGGTCGCAGTCCGAGTTCAGAGCGGTTGCTGACGGGGCGATGCCGATCGCAACGACGGTCCTGTCACGAACACTGGATGACTATATTGACCAAGAGTCTCCAGTCGATTTTCTCAAAATCGATGTGAACGGTGATGACTTCAATATTTTGGTAGGCGGACAGGATTTTATAAGACGACACTAGCCTGTCATATTTATTGAATTCACGCCCAGCCGGATAAGCCCAGATGACTTTATGACGATGTTGTCACTGTTTCAAGAATTGAACTATAGCGCTCACTTTTGGAGGGCGCATAAAACGTCTGGTAGTGAGGCTATTAGTTTTCGAACGCTCAAGAGTATTTATTATGACTGGAGGGCGGCAGAGTCCTGGATGAATATACACTTCCGGCCGATGGGATTTGATTTCAGTTCCAGGTGATCCGGGATTTCGCCAAAACGCATTCAACCATCTTAGCGGCGCTTCGGCCGATCCGGCTCTACCGCAATCCCTGCCGACGCCAGAGGTCGTGGATTGCGATGCCGTTCTCCCGTTCCAGAACCTCGGCGGCATCCAATGCCAGGTCCTCCCGATAGCGCCGGGAGACGATCTGAATCGAGATCGGGAAGCCGTTATCGAAGCTGCTGTCGGATCCCGCCGGGGCAATCGCCGCAGGCAGTCCAAGATAGTTGATCAGCCAGCTGTAGACCGATGCATCGAAAATATCCTTCAGCTGGGATCGGCCCTCGGCGTCCTCGTTCCAGGTGAATCCGTGGCGCATCATGAAGGGCGTCAGGATCAGCGGATAGCGTTCGGAGAATTCGTTCCAGGCGCGCGTAAATCGCGTGCGTCGGGACATGGCGTGCAACAGTCCCTCAGCGTCGAACGGGGGATAGATCGCGAAATAATCGTCGAAGATCTGCCGGATCACCCCGCTGCCGTGATCCTTGATGGCTTGACCCATGAAGATCTCACAATCGGCGTAGAGCGCCGGCAGCGCGTCGGCTGCGGCTTCCTCGAACAGCGGCGGTGTAGCCTCTTCCACCCGATAACCGGCGCGGGCCAAGGTGTCGGCGGCCCGAGTGATCGCGGACGTGATGCCCGGCGCAATGGGATAGCCGTTGGTGGCGGTGCAGACCGCGACCCGGATCGGCGCGTTGAGGGCCGGGCCTTCGAACGGGACCGGCACCTGCCAAGGGTCTCGTGGATCCAGTGCCGAGAGCGCCTTGGTCCCGATCCGAACATCGCGCACCTCCCGCCCGATCACACCCTGGACCGACATCATTTGGGCGAGGAGCGACCGTTCCGCCGCGCCCGAGGGGTTGAACGCCGGAACCCGTCCCAGCGTCGGGCGGATCGTCACCGCCGCACACTGCATCGCGGGGAACCTCAGAGAGCCGCCGATATCGTTGCCGTGTGAAAGGGGACCAAAACCCGCGGTCACCGCCGCAGACGCACCGCCTGAGGATCCTCCTGGCGATCTTTCGTCGTTCCACGGATTGAGGGTGCGGCCGTGCAACTCGTTGACCGTCGTTGCCCGGAATGAGAATTCCGGTGTGTTGGTCCGTCCGATCAGGATCGCGCCCGCCTTGCGCAAATTGCGGACCACCGGGCTGTCGGCCGGTGCAATCACATCCTTGAACGCGGTCACGCCGTTGGAGTTCGCTCGTCCGTCGGTGTCGACATTGATCTTGACTGAAACCGGCACCCCGTGGAGCGGTCCGATCGGGCCATCGGCTGCAAGCGACCGGTCATGCCCGGCAGCGACCTCCAGTGCTTGATCGGTCAGATCGTCGACGATCGCGTTCAGCCGGGGATTCTCCGCCCGAATCCGCTCGACAACCGAGGTCACCGTCTCGACGCAGCTGACCTCCCGATCCCGGATCGATCCGGCGAGATCGCAGGCGCTCCATTGCCAAAGCGGACCGGTCGAGGATTTCGTGGACATGGCACTGGCTCCGACAGGGGAAAGGGTACGGTGAGCGTGCAGTTTGGAACGCGTCCTCGCGCCTCGCAACCCGGGCCCCGCGGGTGCGGCGTCAAGTCCCCGGCTTTTGTTGCCGGACAACAAGGGCCACACCGATCGTGGTGACCACGATCCCGGCATAGGCGATCAGGCCGAGTTCCTCACCGAACGCCATCCAGGCCATCACTGCGGTGACGGGCGGGACCATGTAGAACAGGCTGATGACCTTCACGGCCTCGCCACGCTTTATCATGGTTATCAGCAGGGAGAACGCGCCCAACGAGACCCCGACCACCAACCATGCGAGGGCCAGCGAGAACTCAAGGCTCCAGTGCACCCGCATCGGCTCCAAAATGAAGGCGGCAACGCCAGTCACGATGCAGGCCGTGACCGCCTGGATCAGGCCTCCGCTGACCAGGTCCATATTCCCGCAATACCGCTTCTGATGGATCGTGCCGTAGGAAATGCAGAGCAGGGAGCCGAGGCACAGAACCACTCCGACCGGTTGGATCTCGTTCAGGTTGGCCCGTTCCCAAAGCACCAGCACCACGCCCGACACGCCCAGGGCCAAGCCCAGCCACTGGCGGGGCCGAACCCGTTCCGACAGCAGTTGGCTGGCCAACAAGGCAGTCAGGATCGGCTGCAAACCGACAATCAGCGACGCGATACCCGCCGGCAGCCCTTTCGAGATCGCCAGGAACACGCCTGACAGATAAGCGCCCTGCACAAGGGCTCCGAACACCGCGATATGGGCGATCTGCCTCGGGTCCGTTGGCCATTTTGACCTTCGCACCACCGCGATCACGCCAAACGCGAGGACGACCAAGAGGAAACGTACAAACAGAAAGGTGATCGGGTCCGCATCTGGAAGCCCATATTTCGCGCTGATGAATGCGGAACTCCACAACAGCACGAAGATCGGCGGGACGAGACGTGTAATCACGGACATGCGGGAGGGCTTCGAGGGCAAGGGAAATGAAGGACGCCCGGCCCTGTGGGTAGGCGCGTCTCGGATATTTCAGAATGGACCGTCATGTGCTATATTGAAAGAGCGTGTGTTCGAAGTTGCAATGCGGATCAGACGTTGCGTTTTGAATGCCGGACGGTTGAATTTGGTTAAGATGTAAAGGTTTCAGGCTCCGCGATGGCCGTATCGTTTGCGCAATCCGCCTTCACCCCCAGCTCGTCCGGCTTTATTCCTGCGGCGCGGGGCACGGCTGGGCTGCGGGTGGAACCGACGCAACGGGTCGTCGCACCGGCAGGCGGATTTGGTGCCACCGGGTCGTCGCAGACCGACGAGCCGACCCCTGTCGGAGGCGAGGCCCGTGCCGCGCTCGCGCGGGTCCAGATCGTCGGACCGAACACCGGCTCCCAGTCCGGCGCAACGCAGACACCGTTCAGCGGCGGTCGTCCCAGCGCCCTGGTCGATCAGGGCGGCATTCAGCTCAGTCAGCAGGCAGGTGAGGGGACCGGCCCGGAAGCTAGCCCGGATGCCGGACAGTCTCCGGACACCGAAGGGGCAGATGCCGCGTCGGCCCCGGGGCCGGGCGAGACCAGTGCCACCGGTACGACCCTGACCGAGGAAGAGCAGCAGGTTGTGGACGAACTGAAGGCCCGGGACGCCGAGGTGCGCCGCCATGAGCAGGCGCATGCGGCGGTCGGCGGACAGTATGCCGGCTCGCCGAGCTATACCTATCAGCAGGGACCGGACGGCGGCCGTTATGCCGTTGGCGGTGAGGTGTCGATCGACGCGTCACCGATTGAGGGCGATCCGGCGGCCACCATTCAGAAACTTCAGACCGTGCGCCGCGCCGCGTTGGCACCGGCGGAACCGTCGGCGCAGGATCAGTCGGTGGCAGCCGCCGCTAGTGCGGGGATCGCCCGGGCGCAGGCGGAACTTGCCGCTCAGACACGGGCGGAGCGGCAAGGCACTGATGAAGATGGTGAGGGTCAGACATCACAGGCCTCAGAAACCGCTCCGGCCGAGTCTCAGGGTGAGACACCGGGCTCGACCGATGGCGATGACGGCGGTCCGTTCTCGATCGCCGCTGCCGCCAACGAATCGAACCCGGTATCCGAGTCCGATGGGCCTTTTGCCGGTCGGTCCGAAAATGGTGGGATTTCCAATGGGATCGCCGGTGCGCTGACCGGCGCGGTCTTCGGTGCTGCATCCGGTGGGGCGAGCGCGCAGCAG
>CALAHL010000159.1 GCA_937891725.1 uncultured Rhodospirillaceae bacterium
TCTACCGGGTCATCAACAGCACCCGGAATTTCGTTCTGGGGTACACGTTCAGCGGCACTTTGACGGCGGCCGGCGGGTTCGTCGTCGCGAACTTCGTCACCGATACCGCTATTTTCGTGGGGAATGAATACGTTTGGGATATTCTGGAACCCAGCACGATCCCGTAAGGGCATGAGGGATATGAGCGTCGAGCAGATGATCATTGAACAGGCGAACTTCGCGCGGATAGACCGCAGCGCCGCTGCGAAAATCAGATCCGGATTGGCCGGGCTGATTTTCTTGTCGACGATCTGCGCGACGTCACCGGGTTCGGCCCAACAGATCACGTCCGTCGAAACGCCGGACGCGCTGCCGATCTGGCAACAGACGTTTTACAAGACCGTCACCTATCAGACCGCCATCAACCTGGTGGACGCGGCGCTGTTCTACGGATTGGTGCACGCCAACGGGCCTGCCACCGTCGGCTTTGTCGCGGTGAACGCCGCCTCGGCCGCGGCGATGTACTACGGTTTCGAATACGCCTGGCAAACGACCGGCGCCGTCTTGGGTCCCGAGGCCGAGCCGTCGCTGGTGGCAAAGACGACGGTCTTCCAAACCCTGAATGCCGGTCGCTTCTACGCGGTCAGCTATGTCTTCGGTGGCGGCCTGATCGGATCGGCGACGCTGACGGCGGCCGCAACCGTGTTGGATACGGCGGTCTTCATGACCAACGAATACGCCTGGGGGCCGATCCGGCCCCGTCCGGTGCCTTGACAGCACTGCTTACCCTTCTCCCAGTCTTCGGTCTGATCGTGGTCGGCGTGGTGCTGCGGCGGGTCGGGCCGCTGGATGACGGCGGATGGCGGGCGGTGGAGCAGCTGACCTATTGGCTGCTGCTGCCGGCCCTGCTCGTGCTCAAACTTGGCGGCACGGATCTGTCGGCCTATGCGATTGGCCCGATGGTCGCCGCCATGGCGGGGGCGGTTCTGATCGTCACTTCGGTACTGGTGGCGATCAGGCGACTCACCGGGATCGGCAATCCGGCATACACCAGCGTGATTCAAGGCGCGATCCGGCAGAATACCTATATCGGGATCGCATGTGTCGGCGTGTTGTACGGGCACGATGGTGAAGCCCTTGCCGCGGTCGGGATCGCGGCTGTGATCCCGCTGGTGAACGCCCTGTCGGTCTGGTTCCTGACCCGGATGATCGGCGACACGCCTGCCAGCCTCGGCGCGGTCGCCAAAGCGATGGCGCGAAATCCCATCATCATCGCCTGTCTGCTCGGCATCCTGCTGAATGTCACCGGGATAGGGTTGCACCCGTTGATCTCAGAGGGATTGGATCTGCTGGCACGCGGCGCGCTGGCCCTTGGCCTGCTGGCCGTGGGTGCGGGTTTGCGGGTACGGGCGGTGCGCGAGCAATGGGGCGCGCTGTTGCTGTCGAACGCGATGAAGCTGGTGGTGGTGCCGGGGTTGACCCTGGCGCTCGCGGTGCCGCTGGGGCTCACCGGCACTCCGCTGGCGGTGGCCGTGCTGTTCAACGCCCTGCCGAGTTCCGCGAGTTCCTATGTGTTCGCACGCAATCTGGGCGGTGATGCGGAGCTGATGGCCGCGATTCTCAGCACCCAAGTGATTCTGTCGGCGATCAGCATTCCGGTATTCCTGTCTGTTCTGTGAAACGGGCCTGCCGACCAGTAGAAGATCACCAGGTGACGAAACTTGTGGACGGACACTTGGTACGTGAGCGCGCGGCCTGCTAAACCGGTCGTCGGAAGGAGATCACAGACAGATGCAATCGAGCGATGAAGATCCCGCCTTTGTGCTGTGGAAATCCGGCCTGACCCGGACGCAACACCATTTCGCGGCGTGGAATGCGGAGCGACTCGGAATTTCCCTGGACCGAAGCTATCAGCGCTATTTCCGATCGAACAGCTCGGTCGCCGGCGGACTGCTGGGTCCGGAATTTCGGCGGCTGGGCAACCAGATGCACGAGTTGTTCAGCGTGCTGACCGACGACAGCGAAACCGAAGTCTTCGAATCCTACCAGTTTCACGCCCGCATGCACTTTCTGCGGATGCTGGCCTATCCGGAGCCGCAGTTCGGCGAGAACAATCCGCTGATCACGGCCCTGAAAAGCCGGAACCCGGTGCGGGTCGTCGATTTCGGATGCGGTTTGGCCCAGGTCTCGCGCGCGGTTGCGGGGCGGCTGCGGGATGACGGCATCGGGGTGGACCTGACCTTGTGCGACATTCCAACCCTCAGGAAGGATTTCCTGGTCTGGCTCGGGTCACGCACCGGAATCTCGACCAGATTCCTCGACTGCACCCCCGATTGTCCGATCCCGGCGTTGCCGCAGTCGGATCTGTTTGTGATCACCGAGGTGTTCGAGCATCTGCACGATCCAATCCCGTATTTCGATGCGATCGAGGCCTCGCTGTCTTCCGGGGCGATCCTGATCACCGATGTCAGCGATCATGAGGCCGAGTTCTTCCACGTCTCCCCCGATCTGAGCGCGATCCGGGATCGGCTGAACGGCGAGGGTTTCAAGGCGATGCGGCCGAATAAGGTCTATGTGAAGACCT
>CALAHL010000160.1 GCA_937891725.1 uncultured Rhodospirillaceae bacterium
AGGACGCCGGAACTGGTCAGGAGTACACCCGCGATCCCGGTCGGGTCCAACCGCTCGCCCAGGAAGATCACTGCGAAGATCCAGGCCAGGATCGGCGCCAGAGAACCGAAGGCGGCCCCTCGGGACGAGCCGAGTTTCGCCACCGCCGTCGAAAAGAACAGCAGCGAGAAGAAGCCGGACGCGAGGCCCTGCGCCGCGATCTGTAGGGACAACTCCGGAAATGCCGCCCGGCCGAGGCCGGGTTCGAGCCAGATCAGGTAAATCGGAAGGTACCCGACGGCCGAGCCGACACTGACGACGGCGGCGCCTTGCCAGACGCCCAGCCCGCTGCCCCGGAAGGCGAGGGTGTAGATCGCCCAACTGAAGGAGGCTGCCAGAAAAAACAGATGTCCACGCCAACGGCCGTCGTGCGCCCCCTCGATCAGCGCATCGCCGAGAATCGCCAGCACGCCGGCTCCGATCAGCGCGAACCCGATCCAGCGCGTCGGCGCAATCCGTTCCCGGGTTACCACAACCGCGAGCAGGGCGACGAACAGCGGCATTGCCCCCGGCAGCAGCGCCCCCGCCTCAGAGGCCGGAGCGAAGGTCATCCCGGTCGCAGCCAGCAGGAAGAAGGGCGCGCCCGCTCCATACAGCATCAGCAGAAGGCGAACCGGATGAACCCGGCTGATCGTCCGCCATTCGCGGATCGCGACGGGGAACAACAGCAACGCCGGAACGGTGAACCGCAGGAAGCCAAGATCGTAGGACGACAGGGTTCCCCCGACGCCAAAGCGGGTCGAGACGATCCAGGTCGCCCACATCACCACTGTGGCAAGACCCGCCAGCACGCCGATCAGTGTGTTCCGGCTCACGAGGTGATGATTTCGGACGTGGTATAGCCTTGGAGGTAGAGCAGACCGGCAAGGTCGGCGTGGTTTATCCGAAACTGGGCGGCCTCTTGCACGGCGGGCTTGGCCCGGAAGGCGACGCCCATGCCGGAGGCGGTCAGCATGGCGAGATCATTCGCTCCATCGCCAACCGCGAGAGTTTCTTCAAGCCTGATGCCGTGCGCCTGCGCAAGTTCGGTGAGGGTGTCGAGTTTGGCTTCCTTCCCCAGGATCGGCCGGAGTACTTTGCCCGTCAGTTTGCCGTCCAGGATCTCAAGATTGTTGCCGCGATCCTCATGGAAGCCGAGCCGGGCGCGGATCGCCGAAGTGGTCGGCTTGAACCCTCCCGAAACCAGCGCGCAATAGGCGCCCGATGCCTTCATTGTCGCCAGCAGGCTCGGCCCGCCTGGTGTGAGTTCCAATGCGGCATTGACCCGGTCGAGCGCCGAAGACGGGACACCCGCCAGCATGCCCACCCGTTCGTCCAGCGCACCTTCGAAATCCAGCTCACCCCGCATCGCCCGGGCTGTGATTTCCGAAATCTGTTCCTTGAGGCCCGCGAAATCTGCCAACTCGTCCAGGGTCTCGCCCAGGATCATTGTGCTGTCCATATCTGCGATCAGGAGCTTCTTACGGCGTCCGTCGGCGGCCTGCGCGTTCACGTCCACCGCCCGCTCGGCAAGGGCTGCGCGCACCGTCGCCAAGACGGGTCCGATATCGGCGGCGTCAAACGGAATGTCGACGGCGGTTCCGGACGCGAGCGTGATCGGGTCCGCAGCGGCGGCCCGCGCCCGCGAAAGCGCGCGCGTCGCCTCGGACACAATCGAGGATGACAGCGCCCCTGAGGCGGCGGTGAGGGTCAGGATATGTTGCATCGCACGCCGTTTTCGCGTAGCGCCGAGCGCATGTCCAGCGCTCGAAATGCACAACTCTCTTCCGTCCTCGTCGTGGCCGGTCCGACGGCGAGCGGGAAGTCGGCTCTTGCCCTTTGTCTGGCAGAGGCTTTGGGCGGGGTGGTGATCAATGCGGACAGCATGCAGGTATATCGGGACCTGAGGATCCTGACGGCGCGTCCGTCCGAACAGGACGAGGCGCGGGTACCGCATCGGCTGTACGGCGTGTTGCCAGGATCCGAGCGCGGGTCGGTCGCCTGGTGGCGGGACACGGCTCTCGCGGAGATTGATCGGACGCTGGCGGCCGGGCAGGTGCCAATTCTGTGCGGGGGAACCGGGTTGTATCTGCGAGCGATGATCGACGGGATTGCCGATATCCCCGATGTTCCGGTCGAGATCTTCGACGCTGCGAAGGCGCGGCATGCGGCGCTCGGCGGAGCGGGGTTCCTGCGTGAACTCATGGACCTCGATCCTATCACGGCGGGTCGCTTGGATCCGGGCGATAGCCAGCGGCTGATCCGGGCGTGGAGCGTGGTCAAAGCCACCGGTCGGCCACTTTCCGCATATCAGAATGACGCGGTGTCCGGACGTCCGGATCTCTCGTTCCGGACCATCTTGGTCG
>CALAHL010000161.1 GCA_937891725.1 uncultured Rhodospirillaceae bacterium
GTACCATATTGTCTGCTACATGCGGCCTCGGAAGGGGGACCGCGGCCGATTTTCCATCGGCTCCCGAAAACCGTGTCCGGTTCAGGCTGGACAATCCCAGGCGGCACCCACACATGGCGTCCTGTATCTGATCTCCTCTCCTTATCGGACCCGCGCGCCCATGCCGATTGCCAAGCTCAAACGCCATCCCCGCGCCGCACTCGGATTGGCGGCGTTGTTGGCGGCCGGTATCGGCTTCGTGATCGCCAGCCGGGAGATCGATACCGCGGCAGTTCTGCACCAGAGCCGGCATCTGAGTGACTGGGTCGCTGGGAATCCGCTCCCGGCGATGGCCGGCTTCTTCCTGTTCGCGGTTGTGGGAAAGATCGGGCCTGTTCCGGGTGGCCTGGTGGTGATGCTGTCGGGCGGTTTTCTGTTCGGCGGGGTGGCCGGTGCCCTGCTGTCCGCCATCGGTGGCGGGCTCAGCGCGATTCTGGTCACGCTGATCGGCCGGCGGTTCTTCCAGGACTGGCTGCTCGATCGGCATGGGGCTCGGGTTGAGACCATTCGGCGGGCACTCGGCCAAGACACGTTCTGGGTGGTCGTGGCGCTGCGCCTGACCCCGGTCACACCGGCCTGGTTCGGGAACCTGGTGCCGATCCCGCTGCCGATTCATGCTCTCAACGTCTGGATCGCCACCGCACTCGGTGTGCTGCCGATTTCCTTCGTGGTCGCCTTTCTGGGCGCCGAGCTGCAATCTCTGACGGAAGTCACCGAGATCACCCCGGGCGAGGTCTTCACCCCGCAGCTTATCCTTCCGCTGTTCGGGCTTGCCGCATTCTCGCTGCTGCCAATCTTCGTGCGTCGCAGACTGTCGCGCATGCGAACGGAACAGTAGGGCCTTCTATCCCCGCCCCACCACCTCGCGCACCACGGCGGCCCAATCGTCCTGAGGTGCCCAGTTCAGCTCCGCCTTGGCCCGGCGGTTGTCGAGCGGGCTGCGGGTTGGACGGTCGGCGAAATATGCCGCGTCGGCAACCTCCGGCGGCGTTCCGAATTTGCGGCTGAGCCATCCCAATGTCTCGACCGCCCCCAGAGTGTCGTCGGCGGCCACCACATAACATCGGTAGCCCGGCAGGCCGGCCAGCACCGCCGCCCGAAACGCCGCAGCACAGTCGCCTGATGTCACATAGGTCCGCAACAATGGCAGACCGCCGTAGATCGGCGCCGAGACCGTGACACCGGGATTGCCGTCCTCATCCGACAGGGTCGAGAGCTCCGCGACCATCTGGGCGGTCTTCTCGGGTCGGGCGACCAGGGTCGGACGCAGAGCCGCAACAGAGCCGATCACGCCGCGTCTGGCATAACTCTCGGCAATCCGCTCCATCATCTGTTTGGTCAGGTCATAGGTCCGGCGCGGCCGCTGCACATGGGTCTCGTCAATCGGCAGGCGCAGGGGCGGTTGATCCGAAGCGATCCCGAACGATGCGCTTGAGGACGCGATCACCACCCGCGCCACACCGGCCGCCTCAGCTGCGTGAAACAGGTTCCAGGTGCCCTGGATGTTGACGGTCGCATACTCCGGCTCCGGCACCGGCGTGCCGTCATCGATGCTCGCCAGGTGCAGGATCCGGTCGTGCCCCTGGACTGCTGCCACCACCGCATCGAGCTCCCGGATGTCGACCCGATGAAACCTGACGTCCCGGTGCGGCCGTTTCAGGTCCAGCACTTCAACCTCATGATCCACCGCCATGGCGTCGATCACGTGATGGCCCAGCAGCCCGCCGCCGCCGGTGATCAGAACCTTGGGTTTCGTCATAACTGGATCCCTGGATTTGTCATGCGTCCGCAGAGCATAGTTGCCACGGAGACCGTCTGAAAAGGGAGGCCGGGATGCGGGTCGAGGTCAATGGGGTGCGGCTGTTCTTCGACGTGGACGGCGAGAAATGGACGCCGGACGGCCCGCGCCTGCGGGAGAAGCCGACCCTGATCGTTCTGCATGGCGGTCCAGGCTCGGACCATTCCGGGTTCAAGCCGTATTTCACGCGCTTCACCGACATTGCGCAGGTGCTCTATATCGACCACCGGGGCAACGGCCGCAGCGACGACGGCCCGCCGGAGCGCCAGACCCTGGCGCAATGGGGCGATGACGTGGCCGATTTCTGTCTGGCCTTGGAGATCAAGAAACCGGTGATCTACGGGCTGTCGTTCGGGGGATTCGTGGCGCAATCGGTGGCGACCCGACACCCGGAGCTTCCCGCCAAACTGATCCTGGCCTCGACTGCCTGCCGCTCGGTGTTCGAGCGCAAATACGACGCGTTCGAGGCGATCGGTGGGGCGGAGGCGCGCCGGGTGGCGGAACGGTTCTGGGGCGGCGGAATCGCCGAGGACGCCAGCGTGCTGGACGATTGGGTGACCCACTGCTTGCCCTGCTACAACACCACACCGCAGGATACCGAGGCGCGAAAACGCACGATCAAGCGGGAGGCGACGGAGCGGCGGTTCTTTACACGCGGCGGCGAACGCTGGCAGATGGATTTTTACGACGATCTCTCCAAGATCCGCTGCCCGACCCTGGTTTTGGCCGGAGATCGAGATCCGGTGACCCCCCTCTCCGACGCGGAAGAGATCGCGGCGCACCTGCCGACGGCCTTGGTTCGGTATGAAACCGTCGCGAACGCCGGACACGGCACCCACAGGGACCAGCCTGAAGAAACCGAGCGGCTTCTGCGCGGGTTTCTGGGCACGCGGTGAGGGAGATTTGCCGGGTGATCCTCACCCATGGCATAACGGCATCGGGACTTTAGGGATCGGCGTGTTTTGGGCCTTTTGATTCTCGTCGGAGGATTGTTGCTTGCGGCTGTCGTCGCTCTGGTTTTCGTGCTTCGCGGCCGCAGCCGGGAAGTCGATGAGCCGGTTGAACCCGCGCGCCCGGCCCGCCGAAAATCGGATGGCCTGCCCGCCGCCTCACAACACCGTCCGGTCGCTCCGGAAGGCGTCAGCTCGGCGGAACTTTCCGACGCGATCCACCGGCAACGTCAGAAAGCAGGTCGACTGGTCGCCGGACATGTGCAGTTGATCGATATGCACGCCTTCTTGGAACAAGCGCCCAAGGACGGCGGCTTGACCGCCGCCAAGGCGCTACAGATTGCCGAAGCGGTGACCCGCCAGATGATCCGGCCATCCGACACGGTTATCATCATGAAGCCGGACGGAATTGCGATCCTGTTCGACGGCGCCACCAAAGCCGAAGCCGAGGCCCGCAGCCGCGATATCGCGGACAAGGTCACCGAGGCGATGGGCCATGTCGGCAGCGGCGAGCAATTCATGGCGGAAGGCTTCGGCTATGAGCTGGACGAGCTGCTGGACGGCGCGACGATCGACACGATCGATGACCTGATCCGCTTCGTGCGGATCGCCCATCAGGGATATGTCCAAAAACAGCGAGGCATCGCAAAACAGTTCGCGAGCCAGGTGGAAATCAGGTGGGAGCCGATCCTCGACAGCCGGTCCGGGGCCATGTTCGGTTTCGAGGTTCGCGTCTTTAAAAAGCCGCAGGGCGGCGTGGCCTATGAAGACGCAAGCTTTTTGGAGATGGACGCCGCCTCCGGCTCGGAGTTCGATTGCGTTGTCATCGAGAAGCTCGCTCAGCTCGGCTCGAAGATCGCCGGCGACCAAGAGGACCTCCGTATTCTCCTGCCGCTTCGAACCGAGGGTCTGATGAACCCGCTCTATTTTGAAAATGTATCGGAAAGCCTCGGAAAACTCAGCCCGAGGATGTTGCGCCAAGTGGTGCCCGTTCTGTCGACCCCCTCTCCACGGGCCCGTCGTGGCCTCGCGGGGGTTGTCCTGGCCGTGAAGCGCAGGTTGCCTGCTGTCGGCATGCGCGTTGGCGACCCGAAAACCGATCTCGTCGGACTCGCCCGCAGCGGCATCACCATCGCGGTATTGGACCGGGTCGAGGCGCGATTCAAGGACCCGGGACGGGCGATTGACGCTTTTTCGGAGATGGCCAAGTCGGAGGCCGTGATGCCGGTCGCCCTCGGCGTTGGTGAGAGCATCGCAACGATCCAGCATCCGATTGCATATTCCGGTGAAGCCTAGGCTGATAAGTCGGACGTCCTGACTCTGCTGTAAAAGATGACGGCCTCGCAGAAATATCAGTACTTCAAGATCTTAAATCGACTGAATTAACCAGCCCGGCACTTCGACGACGGGGTGAATTCGAGAGGGTATCGTGATGAGTGATCGCTTGGCCAAACAGTTCATCCGATCCTCCGTCATCTATGCCCTGCTCGGCATGGCGCTCGGAATTCTCATGGCGGCGTCAAAGGATCATAGCCAGATGCCAACGCATGCCCATCTGATGCTCTTCGGGTGGGTCGGCATGACGCTCTATGCCGCAGTCTACAAGCTTTGGCCGATGGCCGCGTCCGGCCGATTGCCGTTCGTGCACGCCGTTGTGGCGCACATCGCTCTGATCGGATTGGTTCTGGGTCTCTATTTGATCTACGGAGGACTTTCGGAGGCAGGTGAACCGATCGCCTCCATCGCGTCGACGATCCTGACCGCAAATATGGCTCTCTTCGCATGGATCGTCTGGAAGGGCACACGATGACCCCGCGGCGCACATTCTGATTTTTGACCGCTCTGGACACTGCGACATCAGACGAACGCCCTATTTCATCGCACTAAAGTCATATTTCCACAAATAAAAGCTCAAACACCCAAGCATATTATTTTTATTTCCTAAATTTTTACATAAAACTAACAAGTTT
>CALAHL010000162.1 GCA_937891725.1 uncultured Rhodospirillaceae bacterium
TTACCATACCGGCAAATCGCAGCTCATCGCCGATGCCCTGCTCGCCGTATAGGAAGATCCGCTCGCCGTTCATGGAGTCTGGCAGGTCTGCCGTGACCGAATACCGCCGCACCGACGCATGATAGGCAGGCGCTTGAAAACGCGACTCGTACAGTTGCCAACCCAGAGTCCACTCGCCTATCGCCATGAGGTTTACAGCGTAGTGAAAATTGCAGGTGTTATCCGTTTGATCGATCTCCCGGGCCTGACGGAACACTCTATTTGCAGCGGAGTATTCTCCGACCCGTGTGAGAACTGTGGCATAGTTGACCAAGTGCTGAAGGTTGTCCGGGAAGGTCCGCGCCAGTTTCCGAAACAGCGGCATCGCCTCGTAGTAGCGATCAAGATGGTTCAGCGCGCTGGCATAGTTCTGGATAACCCCGGCATGGTTCGGACTTAGCCGGAACGCCTCCTTCTGTGCGGTCAGCGCAGCATCGAACTCACCCATTTCATGGAGCAGATTCCCAAGATTCGACCAATAGGCCGGATTTGGCGACACCGCGATCGCCCGTCGAATCAGCTCCGCACCGGTCAGGTGTTGCTGCAGTTTGCGGGCCACCAGCCCCATGCCGAACAGTGCATCTGGATGTTCGATGTTTTGATCGAGGACGGCCCGGAAGTGCGATTTGGCGGTCTCGATATCCGAGCCTTCAAGCGCCTGCATGCCGGCCACGATCAATTGGGCGTGACGGGCCGCATTGGGATCCTTGGCGTTCGACCAGACCATAGCTTCTTTTGAAACTGGAGATTTCGCCGTCTCAGGCGCGGCGGCAGTTGGCGCAATGTGCCGTTTTGGCGAGTTCCGTCTGGCCATCACTGATCTCCCGCCCCGTTAAACCCAACATCTAGTTCATGCGAAGCCGCAACGATTGCTCTTAATTCCTTGTTCTATTTTAAAGATAACTATGATAATGATACTAGGAAAAATTTGCCCACCTTGGGGTAGCGGGAGATCAAAATCTTTTGTATAAAATTTTACCTAAATTGCAAATGATGGTTTCCGGCTCTGTCTCCATGTCGGCACCTTCAGCTTGTTACCCAACCTCGTCGCATCTTTGGGGGTAGTGACGCGCCATGAACCCTTTTGCTGATCTGATCAAAAATCTCGGCCCGATGCGCTTGGCGGCCCTTGTGGGTACCGCGATCGCGACAGTCGGTTTTTTCATCTTCATGGTCTCCAGAATATCGACCGGCAGCATGTCGCTTCTCTACTCGGATCTGGCCACGGCGGATTCCGGCGAGATCGTGAATGAGCTCGAGACCAGGAATATCCCATATCAGCTGAAAGCCAATGGCACGCAAATCTTTGTGCCGGCCGACGACGTCTTGCGCCTGCGCGTCACCCTGGCGCAGCAGGGCCTGCCGGGCGACGGCTCTATTGGTTATGAGTTGTTTGATCAGACGGACGGGCTCGGCACCACCAGTTTTGTTCAGAACATCAATCTGGTGCGCGCGCTTGAGGGTGAGCTGGCTCGCACAATCTCCTCAATCCGAAATGTGCGCGGCGCCCGGGTGCATCTAGTGCTGCCACGACGCGAGCTGTTTTCGCGGGAACGCCAGAAACCCAGCGCATCCGTGGTCTTGCAGTTGGCAGGATCCGGTCGTCCGGGCCGGGAAGAGGTCTTGGGCATCCAGCATCTGGTCGCAGCGGCGGTGCCGGATCTGACGCCTGCCGGGGTGTCGATCCTGAACGACCGCGGCGACTTGTTGGCGCGCGGCTTCGGAGACGTGGACAATGCTTCGCTCTCCGCCCAAAACGCCGACGAACTCCGATCCAAATTCGAGAGCAACCTGCGTCAGTCGATCGAGGAACTGGTGGAACGCACCGTCGGTTTCGGACGGGTGCGCGCCGAGGTCACCGCGGACATCGACTATGACCGACTGGTGGTCAGCCAAGAGAAATTCGACCCGGACAGTCAGGTTGCCAGATCCACCCAGGCCACCGAGGAAACCGAGAGTTCCACGGACAATTCGGGCCAGGACACCGTGACCGTGCAGAACAACCTCCCCGAGGCGCAGGCCGGCAACAACGGCGAAGGCACCCTGGTCTCTCAGAACAACCGCTCCGTCACCGAGGAGACCACAAACTTCGAAATCTCACGGACCGTGACGGAAACGGTCCGCGAGGGTGGCGATCTGCAGCGTCTTTCGGTCGCGGTCCTAGTCGACGGACGTTACACGCTCAACGCCGACGGAGAGCGGGTCTACGAACCGCGCACCGACGCGGAACTCGATCAAATCGCGACCCTGGTACGGTCAGCAGTCGGCTATGATGCGGCACGGGAGGACACGGTCGAGGTCGTCAACATGCAGTTCGTGCGGATGGAGCCGGACGACCTGGGAGACGGGAGCTTCCTCTTTGGCATCTCCAAGGAAGAATTCCTACAGCTCGCCGAGGTCTTGGTTCTTGCTATCGTCGGTCTGCTGGTCATCCTGCTGGTGGTTCGCCCAGTCCTCACCCGTCTGTTTGAAAGCATGCCCACGACGCTTGCCGTCGGTGGCGCCGGCGGCGGAATGATCGGCGCGGACGGTCAACTGGCGCAGTTGGCAGGCCCTGGTGCCAATGCCGACATGGCGGAACTGCTTGACGGCGACGACGATGAGGAAAGCCTGCTCGATCAGATGATCGACATCAACCAAGTGGAAGGCCGGGTCCGCGCGTCCTCGCTACGCAAGATCGGGGAAATCGTGGACAAGCATCCGGAAGAAGCCGTCGCGATCATCCGAAACTGGATGTATCAGGAAGCCACCTAACGGGCCCGCATGATGAGAAAGCCCAAACCCTTCATGTTTGATTACAGCTTCGATGACGGAGCCGATGACGCGCGTAAGGCGAAGGAGGACGCCGCGTTGCGCGCCCAAAAGGAAGCCGCCGATAGAGCGCCGCCGACCTTCACGGTCGAAGAGTTGGCGGCAGCCCGGACCGAGGCGGAAGCGCTGGGGCGTCAACAGGGAATGTCAGACGCCATGGCCAGCATCGACCAACAGGTTGCACGCACCCTCGACGCGGTCATGACCCGCCTGCCCCGCGTGTTCGAAGAGCATGCTAATTGGACCAAGGCCATGGAGGCCGATGCAGTCCGTCTTTCGTCTGCTATCATGCACAAGCTGGCGCCAGAGCTGACCCGGGAAAAGGCACTGCCGGAAGTCGAGAGCGTCATACAGGAAGCCTTTGGATTTTTGACCGAGCAGCCGAAGGTCATGATTCGGGTCGCATCCCAACTCGAGGACGCGCTTGCCGACAAAGTTAATCTGATGGCAAGCCGGATCGGCTATGAAGGACAGGTGGTCCTGGTTGGCGATCCGGAGCTGCAGGAAGACGATTGCCGGGTGTCCTGGCAGGCGGGTGCCGTCGAGCGTTCGCTGAATGAAACGTGGCAGCAGATCGACGATTTGGTCGAACGTGCGCTGAACAATGCTCCGGTGCGAGATCACGGCGAAGCACCTGTCGAAGACGATCCAGCCTCTGCTCCGGAGGCCGAACTCGACGCCGAAGCCGAAACGGAAACTGAGGTAACCTCGGAGACGTCGGACACACCGGAAGGGTCCGACGGCGACGAAGACGCCGAGCCCAAGATGCCGCGCAGCGAACCCGCCCACGCGGAATGACAAGCCTTTAGCGCATTTGCGGCCGCACCGGCCGCGCTAGGGAACAGGAGGACACCATGTCCGACGATGAAATCGAAATGCAGGACTTCGACGAAACCGACATGGCCTCCGCCATGGGGGGAGACGCCGACGCCCCGGATGAGATCCTGGCCGACGACGGAAAAGGCCAGATCACCGCGCGGGAACTGGAGGCGGTCTAC
>CALAHL010000163.1 GCA_937891725.1 uncultured Rhodospirillaceae bacterium
GCGCGGACGTAGTTTCGCTCCACCTGCCGGAGACCAAAGAGACCAGGGGCATCTTCGGCAAAGCCGAGATCGCGGCGATGAAGCCGGGCGCCTTCCTGATCAACAACGCGCGCGGCACCCTGGTGGATATCGACGCGCTGGCCGACGCTCTGCGCTCGGGCCATTTGGGCGGGGCCGCGGTCGACGTGTTTCCGGTCGAGCCCAAGTCGAACACGGACACCTTCGACAGCCCGTTGCGCGGCCTCGACAACGTGATCCTGACCCCGCATGTGGGCGGATCGACCGAGGAGGCGCAGGAACGGATCGGCGAGGAGGTGGCCCGCAAGCTGGTCGAGTATTCCGATGTGGGCTCGACCATCGGGGCGGTGAATTTCCCCGAGGTGCAGCTGCCGAAGGGCACGTCGGTGACCCGCTTCATCCAGGTCCAGCGCAATATGCCGGGTGAGCTGAGCCGTCTGAACAAGCTGTTCGCCCACCACAATATCAACATCGCCGCCCAGCACTATCAGACCGATGGCGAGATCGGCTATGTTGTGCTCGACGCCGAGGGCACCGTGGCCAACAGTTTCGAGATCCTGACCGATATCCGGGCCCTGCCGGGCACCATCCGCGCACGGCTGCTGAACCGGGCGTAGGCTCTCAAGCGCTGTTCTGGATTTCCCAGGCCGCCCGCAGCCCCGCGATCCGGCCCAGGCCCAGGGCCGTCAGCAGGCCGTTGCCTGATGCGTATCCGCCGGCTCCCGCGCGCCCGCTGATACCCGCCGCCGCTCCGCCGCCCGCGAACAGGTTGGGGATCGGCGAGCCCGCAGGTGTGATCACCCGGGCATGGGTGTCGACCGCCAGCCCACCCTGGGTGTGGAACAGGCCCGGCTTGACCCGGACGATCGCGTAGGGCGGCCGCAGCGGCGCCAGCTCAAACTTGCGGCGTCCGAATGGATCGGAACCTGCGCCGCCGGCGGCGGTGTTGTAGGCATCCAGGGTTTCGGCCAAGGCGTCGCCGGGGATACTGAACGGCTCTCCCAGGGAGTGCGGGTCGTCGGACCAGCGCACCGCCCCCATCTCCGCCATCTCGGCGTATTCCTCCTCCTGGGCGGCGATCTCGTGGATGCGGGTGTCGTAGATGGCATAGGCGAACGGGCCCTGGCGCATCACCTCTGGCGCGTAGCCGGAATAGCCTGCGTCCTCGTTGCCGAACCTGCGGCCGTCCTGGCCGACCAGCACCCCGCCTTTCTCGATCGTGGTCCAGGACAGCAGGCTGCCCTGCGGATAGGCGACCGCCGCATAGCCCTGGTAGGCGGCCATGTTGCCGAGACCGGCGCCGAGCGCCTCGCCCCAGGCTATCGCCTCACCGGTACTGCCGAGCGCGCCGAAATATTCGGCCTCCGCGATCTCCGGGCACCAGCGGGCCACCATCTCCCGATTTCCCGCGAAGCCGTTGGTGGCGAGCAGGGTCTTGGCAGCCCGGATGTGGTCGCCGCCGATCACCGCACCCGTGACGGCGCCGTCGTCCACGATCAGCCGCTCGACCCCTTGGCCGACGGCGATCGGAATGCCTCGGTCGCTCACGAACCGCAGCAGGTCGTCGACCAGGTCCTGACCGCGTCGGGAGCGGGGGGCGTGCAGGCGCGGCACGCTGTGGCCGACGTGTTTGTAGGCGGTGACAAGCTCCATCCGCGCGCCCAGATCGTCGATCAGCCATTCGACCAGAGGGGCGGATTGCTCGGCCATCAGCCGGGTCAGAGCGTCGGCGTCGTGGAGCCCTGCAACCGACTGCAGGTCGGCGATCAGTTGCTCAGGCGAGTCCTCGATACCGGCGGCGTCCTGATACTTGCTGCCGGCGCCGGGGATCGAGCCGGTGCTGAGGGCGGAATTGCCGCCCGGTCGGTCGCGTTTCTCGACAATTGCCACCGACAGTCCCGCATCATGGGCGGCGATCGCGGCTGCCAGACCACAGCCGCCGGCGCCGATCACCAGCAGGTCGGTCTCGAAATCCGCCGATGTGCTCATTGCTCGATCATGCGGGCGACGGTGTCGCGCCATTTCCCGGACAATACGTCGTCCGACAGTTCCAGCAGTCCATCCAGGATCTCCGGCATGGCGGGGTAGGGGGCCGCCACGATGCCGTGGATCTTCTCGCGGATCTCCTCGGACTCGAACGGACGATCTGGTCCACCGCGCGCGCTCAGAACCTCCTCGGTCACCTTTGTGCCGTTGGCCAGCGTCCAGGTCACCCGCGCGGGCCGGTCGTTCGGCCAGTCCGGCTCCGGCTCGAACGCGCCGATCGTCACCTTGCGGCGGAGCTTGGCGATCAGCGGGTCGGTCAGGGTGGAGGCATGAAAGGCCTCGGCTCCGGCATGGCCGAACCGGGCGGTGGTCGCCAGCATGTGCTGCATCGAGAACTTGGCGGCCAGCGTGGTGCCGGGCGACATGTTGTCGAGATGCTGGCCCTTCCAATGGGTGTCGATATGGATGTTGGAGAGGAAGTCGCTGTCCTCGACCGTCCCGGCCCGTTCGACCAGCGCCAGGGTCGCCTCGACCGCCGAATGGCCATACTGGCAGCAGGCGTGCAGCTTGTGATAGCCGTCGACCAGTGCCCAGGCTTTGCCCAACTCCTCGACCAGTTCCTCCGGATGGGGGGTGCCACCGAACGCCTCGGCGTAGACATCGTGCAGGCTTTCGGGCCGGCCGGTGATGCCGAGCAGCGCCCAGTCGACCGCGCGCAACCCGCTCCACGCGCCTACGCCCGGCCAGACATTGCGGACCAGCGCCCCTTCGACCGTGTGGTTGAACGGGCCTGGCACCACCATGGTGCAGGCGGACGAGATCGCCGCCGCAATGGTCTTCGCGTCCAGCCGCCGCAGCGCGCAGACCGTCGCCGCGGCACCGACCGCCGCCAGACTGCCGTGCGGGTGGAGCACCAGGTTCGGGTAGCTGAAGGCGCGGGCGATCCGGGCGGAGGTCTCGTAGCCGATCACCAGCGCGCGCAGCATGTCTTCGCCGCTGGCGCCGGTCGCCTCACCTTCTGCCAGAAGGGCAGGGACACAATACAGCCCGGCATGGCAGATCACCCGGCGATAGCCCTCATCCAGCTCGCACCAGTCGGCGGCGGAGCCGTTGGCGGTGGCGGCGGAATACCGGTCGAGTCGGTGGCCGCGGGCGTTGAAGACCGAGGCTTCGGCGGCACCGGAGGAGGCCTTGAGCCCGTCGTGCAGGCCGATCACCTCGGGCTCGTCCCGGGCGGCGATGATGGCGGCCAGATCGTCGGCCAGCACGGCGGCGGCGCGTTTGCGGATCGGGTCCGGAATGTCGGCCCAGGCCAGGGACGCCGACCATTCGGTGATTGTCTCGATTCCTTTGACAATCGCGGAAATCGTCCCGGATTTGTCAATTTTTTCGATGTTCATGTCCGGTAACCCGCCTTTTTGATCGCCCCGCTATTCGGCTGCGGCGCTGTCCTTGGAGAGGCCCTGGAGCAGGGCCATGGCGTCGGCGCTGGGCATGACATCGGCATATTTCGCGTTCATGTCCCAGAGGTTCACCGCATGGCTGGTGGGGCTGCGGTCGTAGACGCAGTCCTCCGGGACGATCACGTTGAAATTGTAGGCGAATGCGTCGCTCACCGAGGACCGCACGCAGCCGCTGGTGGTGCAGCCGGTCACGAACAGGGTATCGGCGCCGAGATCGATCAGATGGCTGACCAGCGGCGTGCCGAAGAACGCGCTCGGGTGCTTCTTCGGCAGCAGCACTTCGCCCGCCACCGGCGCCACCTGCTCGACGAACTCGTAACCCTTTGAATCAATGGTCATGATCGAGGGCACCTTGGCTGCCAGCCGGCCGGAATCGGTGGACACGTTCTTCGGTGCCACATGCGGGTAGAGCACCGGGAAGCCCAGCCTGCGGAACTCCGCCAACAGTGGCGCTATGTTAT
>CALAHL010000164.1 GCA_937891725.1 uncultured Rhodospirillaceae bacterium
CTCAAGCGCCCGGAACTCGAGCGCTTCGATTACATCGTGGTCGATGAATTCCACCACGCCGCCGCCGATAGCTACACGCGTGTCTTGGAGCGCGTGAAGCCGAGGTTCCTGCTCGGTCTCACTGCGACGCCGTTCCGCGGGGACCAACGCGACCTGCTATCGCTCTGCGACGGCAATCTCGCATATCAGGTCGGGCTGCTCGAAGCCATAGACCTCGGGTGGCTCGTGCCGTTCCGCTATCATGGCGTCGCCGATGTCGTGACTTTCACTGACGACCTACTCTCTTCCCTAACCGCCTACGATACGGCAAAACTTACACTGCGCTTCAACACCTCGGAACGTGTAGCGCTTGTGCTCTTGCACTACCGCAAACTCGCCGGACGGGCCGCGCTCGGGTTCTGCGTCTCGATTGAGCACGCCGATTTCATGGCCGCGCAGTTCGCCGCAGCGGGCATCCCGGCAGCAGCAGTGCACTCTGGCGCGGGGTCGATGAACCGTGTAATGGCCGTACAGCAACTCGCGAACGGGCAGTTAGCGGTGCTCTTCACGGTCGACCTCTTCAACGAGGGCGTCGACATCCCGGTGGTGGATCTGGTGATGTTCCTGCGCCCTACCGAGTCGATGACGATCTACCTGCAACAACTCGGACGCGGACTACGATTGAGCGACGGCAAGACGTATCTCGCGGTGCTGGATTTTATCGGCAACTACCGACAGGCGCATGTGAAGCTGCCCTTGCTGGCGGGACAGGATCTGTTTCAGTATCCGGACCCGAGCAGCGCTCTGAATGCGCTGACTCGCTGGATCAAGGACGGCATCCGACCCGACAGGCTTCCGGATGGCGTGCATGTAACGCTGGATGAGCTGTCTCTTAGCACGCTTCGGGCATCCCTGGACCTCGCGACTCCCCTTCGCCAACTAGTGCTCGACAACCTTGCCGATATCAATGCGCGCCTAGGGCGTACGCCGTCGCTCACCGAGTGGAGACGCGAGGGACGGTATCCGCTGGCGACGGCGCGTAAGGCCTTAGGCGTCGATCGATGAAATCGCGTACTTGAGGTCGCAGGCCTGCTCGATGCCACCGCGCAGCGACTCGAGCGGACGACAGGCGAGTTCCTGCGCGAGATCGAGATGGCGCAGATGACCCGTTCGTTCAAGATGGTGGTTCTGCGGGCACTATGTGACGGTCATCGGTTCCGGCGCAGCGTCACGGGCGCCGAGATCATCGCCGAGTTCCGGACGTTCTTCGGTCAGGAGAGGTTCCGCGAAGATGTCGTCGGAACGGAAGTGGAGGATGTGGCTGCGATCGATGACGCCACATGGCTCCGCTACCTCGACCGGAACCCGATCGCTGCGTGGACTGGGCGGAATACGGACCGAGGGTCGGCCTTTTTCGCGTGGGACGCGGTCAAGCAGGAGTTGCGATACATCGGCCCGACGCCATCGGCGGAGGACGAAGCCGCCTTCGCAGCGGCGGTGCATGACCGACTGACCGCGAGGCTTGAGGCGTACGCACGGCGCCCAAGTCCCGGGCGGCTCGTGTTCCCGGTTATCCCGACAGGCGACGCTACCCTCTGCATAGGGTTCGAAAAAAACCGCGAGGGGATACCGACGGGCTGGCATGTGGTAAACATCAACGGGCGACATCTCTATGGAAGGTTCGAGAAGGACGCCCTGAATGTTCTCAAGGAGCGGCCCTTCGACTACCACGATAAACCGAACCTGCTGACGACCGAGCTGACCCACCTGTTCGGCGGGGCAATGCCGGCCAGAGCGAAGGTGCGGCTCACCCGCCACGCGGGTGCAGCGGTGTGGAACATCGACAACGCCGCCAAAGGGTGACCGCGACCTACGGGACTCGGACCACCAACTGCGTCCAGGTCACTCCGCTGCGACCCCCGAGGTCGGGGACGGCGTCGTGCCGCCGCTCAACATAGGCCCCGTGGTCGCGGCAAAACGACTCGATGTCTGCCGCCGTCGTCTCGTACACCATCTGCCCGGGCGCCGCAGGGCCATGGCGCAGGGTCATCGCCATACGTGCACCGGGTCTCATGAGCGAGACGACCTTGCGGAAGGCCCGCCGTTGCTCGGCGGGCGGCACATGCATCCAGACCGCGCTCAGCAGGATGAAGTCGAAGGCCTGACCGCGACGCAGCGTGCGCTCAAGTCCGGGGAGCGCATCGCCCTCGATCCAATGGATGACGGACTCCGGGTGGATGCGCTGCGCCTCGCGCACCATCGCCGCGGAGGGCTCGACCGCGAGCACTTCGTAGCCGAGCGAAGAGAGCCACGCCGCATCTCGCCCTGACCCTGCGCCGATGTCGAGTACGCAAGCGGGCGCCGCCGGGAGCACATCGCGGAACCAGGCGTTGAGACGCGCCGCCTCGAGGGATTCGTAAGTAGCAGCGAGGTGCGAGACGTTAGCGTCGTAGTACGAGGTCATTGGCTCATGAGTTGACGGCGTGATCCATTACTGAGTGGTTCGTGTCCTTAAGTTTGGCCAACTCACCGGGATGCGGGCGGTACGCCGTTTTGCTCATTAGAAGCAGACCGTGGTCAGCGAGGCTACAGAGCAACTCGCGCCTTGCGAAGCACGTTCTCCCGATGAAAATCTAGATGCCGCCGTTGACCTTCGGAGAACACCCCGGCATTAACCCGACCCTCAAGATCTATCCCCATTCGCCGGAGGGATGTCGGATCGGCGACTGGCGAAACAATTAATTGACCAGTGTTCTCGAAAGAGATGAAGCCCTTATCAAATAAGTGGTCGACAGTCGGGGTTAGCAAAAACCCATTCTCGCCATCTAGCCGGTCCTCGTTATTGCTGTCTCGCCAAGGACGAATGTGTCCGGCAATCAGATGCTCCATTCGCTCGACTTTAGTGATTCGACATGCGTGTTCGACGGATCGAACGTTTTTCCGAAATTGGCCTTGGCCATGTCGGGCCATCACCAAAGCTGCTTTTTCGGTCTCACGTATTGAGGTATTGGTTGTAATCTCAACCTCGACACGACGCTCCCATTCCTCGATATCTTGTTCCGGCGCTGGGGTGTCCCGCTCGATCTTGCTCACTTCGTGCCCAACATCAGCCACGCGGTTCGCCTCCGCGCCGATTAGTGTGAACAGGACAGATGCAAGCGGTTGATTGACCAGCGTCAAGTACACACTCTGCAACCCGTTTCCGTCCGGCGTCAGCGGGGCGTACCTTGATGGAAGATAGGAGCGTAGCCTTTCGATATGGTCCTTCGGACGGATGGCGTTGGTTAAACGTTGCCAGCGGACGCTCACTCGCCAACCAATTTGGCTCCAGTTCGTACCGGCGTTCCCGAATTCCTCTGGCTTCGGGCTTTCCCGGCAGTACCCACTAACGATACCAAGTGCTGCGATCCGCGTGTCGCAAAACGAGAACACGATATCGCCCGGAGCTACCTCGCGCATGAACTCATAGAACGGATTGCGATGACCGTTCTTATTGCGCTTCGGCGACCACAGATAGCCGCCCTCGATCTCTTGGCGGAAGGTCTGGTTTTGGTTTA
>CALAHL010000165.1 GCA_937891725.1 uncultured Rhodospirillaceae bacterium
GCACCTTTGCCGTGATCCAGTTCATTCCTGGGGTCAATCTCTGGGTTCAGGAAAATATCATCGGCACCAAGGCCGCCATCTCGTTCACAAACCAAACTTTTTTGGGGTTCAAGCGGATTCAGGCTTCTTTTCTGGAGCCGTCGCTTTTGGGCCAGTGGGTTGGTGCGGCTGCCGGAGCACTGATGTTCTCGATGTGGGGCCGGCCGATGCGCGAGTTCCTGTTCGTCGGTGCCTGTTATGTAATGCTGGTCTTCTCATTTTCGACGACCAGTTACGCGCTCGTTTTTCTAGGTCTTCTGCTGGTTATGATGGGTCGGGTCATGCTGGTTCCGCGCGGCCATGACTTCGTGAAGTTCTTCTTCGCCGTTATCGCGATCCTAACCGTTGCGATTGCTGTCGCGCCGACGCTGACCCTTCTCCGGATCAATCCACTCTGGCTCGATATCTTCCAGTCTGTAACGGTGGACAAGTCTGACACTGTTTCCTATCGGGACCGTCTGGCGGCAAATCTGCAGACGTGGCGGATTCTGTTGGATACCTATCTGCTGGGCGCCGGCCTCGGGAGCAACCGGCCGTCCGGGCTGCTTCACATGATCATCAGCACGACCGGGGTCTTCGGCGCGGCTCTGTTCATTTGGTTTTTTTGGCGCCAGATCCTCGCGGGCCTCAACAATGCCATAGCCGTGCGTCGAAGAAGCCCTAACAGCAGGCAGGCGGAAGCCTATTTTCAGAATATGGTCGGCACGCAGATTTTCCTGGTTCTGGTGGTTTTTGCCGCCGTATTTTCGGTCGCCGATCTCTCGCAACCGATCCTGATCCTGGCGATATGCGTGTCGATTGCGACAAATGTCCGCGTCGACGAGATTGCGGGTACCGGGCGGTCGGGACGCGGTCGGATTCTTTCGGGACGCCTCCCAGTCAGGCCAGTGCCACGTCCAGCCGTATTTGCGCCGGGCCCCCGGCATCGCGTCCTGGAGATGCGGCCGGTATCGGCTCTCAAGCCTCGGCCTCGGCGATAAGTCGCGAGACCACGCGAGTCGATCGGTCCCAGGTGAAGGTCGCAGCCCGTGCGTATCCACGTTCGATCATCTGGCGTCGAAGCTGCGGATCTGACGTGAGCGACGCGATATGCGTGGCCATCCCGCCGACGTCATCGGCGCCGCAAATCAAGGCGGCATCGCCGCAGATTTCAGGCAACGACGCCTGATCCGATATGATAGCGGGACACCCCAGAGCCATGGCTTCCAGAGGCGGCAGCCCGAACCCCTCGTAGCGGGACGGAAACGCCAGGCAGAGTGCGTTGGCATAAAGCCCCATGAGGTCCGCGTCCTGCAGATAGCCGAGGCTCCTAACGCGCCCCTCGTCCAGGTTGGTGTTCCTTGCGAACACGCCGTCAGCACCTGCGCCGACCAGGACCAGTTTCGGGGCGGCCTCTCCCAGTTTCTCCAGTGCTCGAACGACCAAGCTCACATTTTTGTTTTGGCTTCCCGGCCCCACCGCAAGGACATAGCCCTGCTGCGACAGTCCGTACTTTTTCAGGACAGAAGGCCCAGGCCGGATGCCCAGCACGTGGTCGATCCCGGACGGAGAGACCGTGATGCGTTCGGCGCGCGCCACGCCATGGTGCACCAGTCGGCGTTTCGAGAATTCGGAGACTGTCACGATCCGTCGGGCGGCTCGGCCGAGAAGGGGCAGGATCACGCGATAGGCCGCGCGCATTGCTGGTCCGTAATTCTCCGGGGTGTCGTAGATGGCTGCATCATGGATCATGACCACGTGTCGCCGATGCAGAACCGGGCCCACATTGCACAGGCTGAGCAAGGTGGCGCCGGCCGCGGCAGACGGCAGGACCGTCTGTTCCCAGAGATGACCGGCTATCGAGCCGACTCGTTCGACCGGCCAACCCGCAGGCCAGTCCCGAGCGTTGGGTGGCGCGATGATCCGGATATTCTGATGATCCTTCAAGAGATTTGCGGATATCTCGTGGGCAACCCGTTGAACGCCGGATATCTTCTGGGACAGGAATCTTCCGTTGATGACCAGCGTCATGATCGTCCACGTTCGGCTCGGTCCGCCTGCGCGGTCCGATCGGGTCCGAGCGGGCCAAATCGTTCGAGGGCCTCCATCGCCCGTGCCGCTTCGGCTGCGAACGCTTCCAGAAACCGGGATTTTCCGAAGGTGGCGGCGTGGGCCGCGATGGTCATCGCATCGAACGCGATGGTCTCAAGACGCTCGACGGCAGCTTTCAGGGACTCCGCAGTCGGTGTGTCGAAATGCACGCCGGTCACGCCGTCGACCACGGTCTCTGACGCCCCGCCCCGAGCAAGAGCGACAACCGGCTTGCCGGCGGCCATGGCTTCCACCGGAACCATTCCGAAATCTTCTTCGGCCGGGAAAACCAGGGCGCGGCAGGACTGGTAGAGCGAATCGAGTTCCTTGTCGGAGACCCGCCCCAGGAATTTGATGCTCGGCCCGGCCATGGCACGCAGGCGAGTCTCGTCCGGTCCGCCTCCGACAATCAGTAGAGGTTTGCCAAGTTGGTTGAAGACCTCAATCGCCAGATCCGCACGCTTGTAGGGCACTAACCGGCTGACGAACAGATAACTGCCGTCATGCTCTTGGGTCGGCGTGAAGCGCTCGACCGCAACGGGTGGATAGAGGACGAGGGAGTCGCGTCTGTAATACTTTGCGATGCGGCGCTCGACGGTTTGGCTGTTGGCAATGAACCGGTCGACCCGATCCGCGCTGGCCCGATCCCAGAGACGGATGCGATGCATCAGCAATCGGGCGATCGGCCGCAGCGGCCATTTCAGCTGCTGCATGTACTCGGCGTACATGTTCCAGGCATACCGCATCGGTGAATGGCAGTAGCATAGGTGCAGTGTTTCGGGTCGGGTGATCACCCCTTTGGCAGGCCCGGCCTCGCTGCTGATCACCAGATCGTATTCGGTCAGATCAAGCTGCTCGAGGGCGAGCGGCATCAGCGGCAGGTACTTTTGATAGTGTCTGCGGGCACCGGGCAACCGGTTGATGAAGGTCGTCCCCTTGATCCGCCGCCGCATCCGTTCTGGCAGAGCTTCCGGCACAGAGACATGTGTGAAGATGTCGGCATCGGGGTACAGGTCCAGCAGGGCGTCGAGCACTTTCTCGCCACCCCAGATCCCGACCAGCCAAAAATGAACGATCGCGACGCGCACCCTGACACTCCACAGTCCTTTGGCACGACATCGTCTCATCGGCCCAGTCACCTTCTATCGGCCAAGCGGTGGGGCGTCCAGATTGGTAGCTGCCGGACTTTTTTTTGGGTGTTTCGCAAAAGCGGCAAAACCAAGGGCGATGGATGTTTAGGAAATGCCCATAAAGCACTGCTTGAAATGAGCGTTTTGTAGATACAAACAATTTTATTGAAAATTTACGGGATAGCGTTATGTTTACGTCGACAGGAGAATTCTGGATGAGAAATAAAGCGGCCATGGCTCTGGGCTACGAGATCACCGGACCACTGTTTTCAGCCATCCCGTCGAGGGTGTACGGAGACGGCGCGCGTCTCGTTTGCGCCCGAAACATTGAGCAAACCCGAAAGTCCCTCTCGTGAGCAGTGTTTCCAACGAAGACCTGGTTATCAACGGCAGCAATTTCGGAGAGGTCAGTTCCGGTTTTACGGTCGTGGCCCGAAAGATTGTCGATGGGGCGCTCAGCGAGGCGAATGCCGACTATGTGAGCGTTTCCGGCGGTCAGATTGGTGTCGACGGTGCAACCGGAGGGCCGAGCGTTCAGTTGGGCTACGATGCCGACGCTGGACTTTCCGAACAACTGATTGTCAATCTGGATGCGGCCGCCAGCAGTGCGACCGTTTCAATAGCTCGCCTTTTCTCGAATGAGGGCGACGGCGGCGAAGCGGGTCAGTGGCAGGCCTATTCGAATGGTGCCCTGGTCGCTCAAGGCACGGTAATCGCGCCGAGTGGTCATGAAACCGATCTGACCATCGCGCCAGGTGAGCCGTTCGATCAGATCATCTTTTCCGCGCTGCCCTACGGCGCCGGTGAAGATCAGGCCTCGACCAATGACAGCAGCGACTACCTGATTTCCTCGATCTCGGTCACCCCCTCGGAATGGGGCGAGAGCCTTTTGGTGAACGGTGGCTTCGAGATTCATGGGGATTTGAATCGCGGCAGTTGGGGTACCTTCGACGAGATTCGTGGCTGGTACACCGAAGACACCGACCCCGACACGTCGGGCATCGCCGAGTTGGAGATCCAGAACCGCCAACATGGCGGCGTGCCTGATGCGCCGGATGGTTGGGCGGCGGACAACTCGTTCGT
Source organism: uncultured Rhodospirillaceae bacterium (assembly GCA_937891725.1). Classification (GTDB taxonomy): domain Bacteria; phylum Pseudomonadota; class Alphaproteobacteria; order Thalassobaculales; family Thalassobaculaceae; genus JANSYC01. The sequence goes on from CALAHL010000165.1 coordinate 4,323, forward strand.
CGAACTGGATTCGCACGGAAACGGCGGCGAAACCCATGTGCGGATCAGCCAGGATTTCTCCGTCAGCGGCGATGGGACGTTCGAGTTGTCCTTTGACACCGCCAACCGTGACGGCCGGAGCGATGTGAACGGCCTGAAGGTAATGATCGACGATGAGGTTGTCTTCGAAATCCAACAGGGCGACGAGGCCTGGACCAGCAAGACCCTGACGCTTGATCTGACCGACGGTCCGCACAAGATTTCGTTTGAAGGCACCGGCGTCGAAGACAGCTACGGCACCTTGCTGGACAATGTGGACCTGGTCCGGACCGCTTCCGCCGCGGACGATGTAGACCTCACCAATTTTTCAGTCACGGCAAGCCATACTTTCATCACCAATGGATCCTCGACACCGACCGAAGGCGTGACGATCACAGGTGGCGAGATCGCAGAGAGCGGTGTGATCACCGGCGGCGAGATTGGCCAGGGTGCGCCCGGCTCTGCGGCGCTGACCTATGCCTTTGACGGCGAAAATGGCCTTTCGGTCACGTCCAGCCCCTGGAACGGGGTGAAGAACGCGAACATCTCCGCCGACGGCGCGGGCGTGGTGACCATCACAGATATCGTGCATACGGATGTCGTCCTGGGCGACGGCGGTGACAGCACGGTCGAAATCGACGGGCTGAAGCGCGGAACGGTCGTGACGGGCGACGGCAACGACGTTGTCGATATCGACGCGCAAAGCAATGGCGGCGCCGATATCATCAACACGATCTCGATCGCGACCGGCGCAGGTGCTGATAGCGTGACCGCGACCGGCGATGCCGGCGAGACGATCTTCAGGATCAATACCGGCGACGGCGACGACGTTGTGGTGTTGGACGGTGATTTCGCCGGGGCTGCTATCGATGGCGGCGCTGGTTTGGATACGCTGATCGTCGAGAACGAAAATTCGCTGATCGGGCTGAACGTGTCCGGTTTCGAGAATATCCAGTTCGCCAATCCGCTGGTGAACGTCGTATCGGGTACCGACGGCGACGATGCGCTGTCCGGCGGTGAGGGAACCGATCAGCTGTCGGGCGGGGTCGGCAAGGATACGCTCGTGGGCGGCGCCGGAAACGACGTGCTGCGCGGCCAGGACGGAGACGATGTTCTGTCCGGTGGGACAGGCAACGACGATCTGTCCGGCGGCCAGGGCGACGACACCATGGTCGGTGGCGAGGGTAACGATACGTTCCGTGGCTCCAGCGGCGAAGACGCGCTCTCGGGCGGTGCGGGCAACGATGTGCTGTCGGGTGGTGAGGGCAATGATGTCCTCGCCGCTGGCGCTGGCGATGACGATCTACGCGCCGGTAACGGCGACGATACGCTGACCGGCGGTGCCGGTCGGGACACCCTTTCGGGCGGCGGCGGCAACGATGCGATCTATGCCGATGCCGATGACGTACTCGTCGATGGCGGCAGCGGCGATGACACACTCTACATCGCGAACCAGGCGGCTCTTGATGGGCTGACCGTACGTAACGTTGAGAACGTGGTCTTTACCGACACGGTCTCCGGCGGCGACGGCGAGGACACGGTCTCCGGCGGTGACGGCGAGGATACGGTCTCCGGCGGTGACGGCGAGGACACGGTCTCCGGCGGCGACGGTGAGGACACGGTCTCCGGCGGCGACGGTGAGGACACGATCTCCGGCGGCGACGGTGAGGACACGGTCTCCGGCGGTGACGGCGAGGACACGGTCTCGGGCGGCGACGGCGAGGACACGGTCTCCGGCGGTGACGGCGAGGACACGGTCTCGGGCGGCGACGGCG
>CALAHL010000166.1 GCA_937891725.1 uncultured Rhodospirillaceae bacterium
GCTCAAGGTGAGCAACGCCTCCCTCACATTTTCAACAGCGGGCGGGACATCCCCTGGTCGCCGTGCTCGGGCCGTTTTAGGCAGGCGTCTCATCGTACCGATCGACGATCTGAAACAAGGGCGACACGTTAACCTGTTGTTTCGTTTTTCGGGTGTAGATGAGTTGAAAGCAGTTGCAGGAGGCTCAAATGGATGAATTGTTAGGCGAATTTTTAACGGAAACGGCCGAAAGCCTCGGTGAGGTGGACGTTGAACTGGTCAATTTGGAGCAAAATCCGAATGACCGAGATCTTCTAGCCAGTATTTTCCGGATCGTCCATACGATCAAAGGCACCTGCGGCTTCATTGGACTGGCTCGATTGGAAACGTTGGCCCATGCGGGTGAAAACGTTCTGGGCAAGTTCCGGGATCGTGAATTGGAAGTCACGCCGGAGGCCATCACGGTGGTTCTTGCGTCAATCGACCGGATCAAGATGATCCTGGCGCATATTGAGGAAACCGAGAGCGAGCCCGAGGGCGAGGATACAGATCTTATTGCCCAACTGAACGACATCGCCGAGGGGCGGATGCCGTCGGGGGTTGCGACAGCCGCCGCCGCGGAGCCTGTCGAAGAAATGTCGGAAGCCGAGATGGAAATGGCCGCCGCCATGGATGCGGAACCCGAGCCCGAGCCGGAACCCGAGCCCGCAGTGGAAGCCGGCTCCAGCGATATCGGAACACGCCCTGGCGAGGTTTCCCTGGACGAATTGGATCGGATTTTCCAGGAAGCGGACGGGCCTGAGGCTGCCGAGGCTGCGGCCACCGAAGACGACGTTTCGCCTGAGCCCGAGGCGGCGTCGCAATTGCCTACGGCTCCTGCGCAGGTACCGGCGACCACCAATAAGACCCCGGTTCCGGTCGAAGAGGAAAAGCGCTCCAAGGAGTCCGCGATCTCCAACCAGACCATTCGGGTCAATGTTGAGTTGCTCGAGAATCTGATGACGATGGTTAGCGAACTGGTGCTGACCCGGAACCAGCTGCTGCAGCTGTCGCGTAGCGAAGAGATTGATATCGAGCGGTTCACCGTTCCCCTGCAGCGGCTCAGCCAGGTGACGACCGAGTTGCAGGAAGGTGTCATGAAGACGCGGATGCAGCCGATCGGGAACGCCTGGTCGAAGCTGCCACGGATCATTCGGGATCTGTCCATTGAATTGGGCAAGAAGATCGAACTTCAGATGTATGGCGCCGACACCGAGTTGGACCGCCAGATCCTGGAGCTGATCAAGGATCCTCTAACCCACATGGTTCGGAATTCCGCCGATCACGGTCTTGAGATGCCGGAGGCGCGTCGTGCAGCCGGCAAGTCCGAGACCGGTCATGTGGTGTTGAACGCCTATCACGAGGGCGGCCATATCATTGTCGAGATTTCCGATGACGGGGCCGGAATCGACCCGGCGCGCATCAAGGCAAAGGCCATTCAGAAGGGCCTCGTAAGCGAGACCGAAGCGGCCCAGATGTCGGATCAGCAGATCCTGCAGTTCATCTTCAAGGCCGGCTTTTCGACGGCCGAGCAGGTCACGGCGGTTTCCGGACGCGGCGTCGGAATGGACGTCGTGCGCACGAATATAGAAAAGATCGGCGGGACCATCGATCTGAAGGCGACGGTCGGTAAGGGCTCGAGCTTCAAGATCAAGATTCCGCTCACGCTTGCAATCGTGTCGGCCTTGATCGTGGAGACCGCGGGCGAGCGGTATGCCATCCCGCAGCTGAGCGTTTTGGAACTGGTGCGGACCGGTGAAGGCAGCGAGCACAAGATCGAGGAGATCCAAGGCACGCCCATCATGCGGCTGCGCGAGCGTCTGTTGCCCCTGATTTCTCTTCGCTCGCATTTGGACCTCCAAGGCGGCGACATGGAGGAGATCGAATCCTTCGTGGTGGTCACGCAGGTCGGACCCTACCAATTCGGAATTCTGGTCGACCGCGTGTTCGATACCGAGGAAATCGTCGTCAAGCCGGTGGCTCCAATTCTCCGGGAGCTGACGGTCTTCTCCGGTAACACGATCCTCGGCGACGGCGCGGTCATCATGATCCTGGATCCGAACGGCATCGCGGCCGAGACCGGTGAAATTCTGGTGCCGCAGGACAAGTTCAAGGACGAGGAAGCGCAACGGATCGACACCGACGACATCACCTCGTTGCTGCTGTTCCGGTCGGGAGAAGGTGGCCCGAAGGCGGTTCCGCTGTCGCTGGTTGCCCGGATCGAGATGATCGATCTCTCGAAGGTCGAAACTTCGGAAGGCCGTCCGCTGATCCAGTACCGCGGAGAACTGATGCCGCTGGTACCCTGTGTCGGCGCCCGTGAGCTTGATCGTGAGGGCGGTCGCCCGGCGTTGGTGTTCACCGAGGGCCGACGCAGCATGGGCATGGTCGTCGACGAGATTCTCGATATTGTCGAGGAAACCATCAACATCGGCATGGAAGCCAGTGCTCCGGGGATGATGGGTAGCTCCATCATCAACGGCGAGGCCACCGACGTAATCGATGCCGGCTTCTACCTGACCAAGGCTTTCGGCGATTGGTTCCGCACGCAGAACCTCCCGTCGCCGGATCAGAATGGACGGAAGTCGCGGAAGAAACTGCTGCTGGTCGATGACAGCGCCTTCTTCCGCAATCTGATGACGCCGTTTCTGTCGTCCGCCGGCTACCAGGTGACAGCGGTCGACAGCGCCGCCGCCGCCATGGAGCTTCACGACCAGGGCCGTGATTTCGACGCCATCGTCACCGATATCGAGATGCCGAATATGGACGGGTTCGAGTTGGCCCGTCGGATCACAACGAACTCCCGATGGAAAAAGACTCCCATTGTCGCCTTGACCTCTCGCACCAATGCGAGCGACATCGAGAAGGGACATGAAGTCGGGTTCTACGACTATATCGAAAAGCTCGACCGCGACTCGCTGCTCGAGCGCTTGCCGGAGATGACGTCATGAGCACCGAAGTGATGACCCGCGAGGCGAGTGGGCAGGAGATTGATGAGATGGACCACAATGTGCGCGCCGTCATGGACGGTGGCCACGGGACGACTCAGCTTGTAACCGTGAAGGTTGGACCTCAGTTATTCGGTATTCCGGTTCTCGACATCGAGGACATCATCGGGCCCCAGAACGTGACGTTCATTCCGCGGTTGAGCCCGGTGATCCAGGGTGCGCTGAATCTTCGGGGTCGCATCGTCACTGCAATCGATATGCGGCGGCGTCTGGGACTGCCGGCGTCGGAGTCGGAAAAGAACCGCATGAACGTGGTCGTCGAACGGAACGGCGACCTGTACAGTCTTGTGGTGGATGAGGTCGGCGAGGTCCTCACACTTGAGGATCACGCGCGGGAAGCGCATCCGCCGACCATGCGGTCGTCCGTTCGCGATGTGTCCACCGGCATTCATCGTTTGGACGGCCACTTGATGGTGGTGTTGGATGTCGGAAAGATTTTGGAATTCTAAGGCTTCGAGCTGAGAGGGTGTCGGGTTATGCGAACCTGTCTGATCGTCGACGATTCGGGCATTGTAAGGAAGGTAGCGCGCCGTATCATCGAGCCGCTGAATTTCGAGGTGCTGGAAGCTGTGAATGGGCAAGAAGCCTTGGACCAATGTTCCAAGGCCATGCCGGACGCGATCCTGTTGGACTGGAACATGCCGGTGATGAACGGCATCGAGTTTCTGCGCGCCTTGCGTGCACTCGATGGCGGCGATGCACCAAAGGTGATCTTCTGCACGACCGAGAACGAGATGCCGAAGATCCAGGAAGCCATCATGGCCGGAGCCAATGAGTACGTGATGAAGCCTTTCGACGAGGATATCATTCAGTCGAAGTTTCAGACGGTCGGACTTATCTGATATGGCCCCCAGCGGGGCCGGGCCCTATAGAGTGATGCTGGTCGATGACTCGGCAGTGATCCGGGGCCTATTGGCCCGCGCGCTGAAGGACGATCCGACCATCGAAGTCACGGCGTCTGTCGGCGACGGTTTGGCGGCGGTCGAACGGGCAAAGCGCGGAGATATCGAAGTCGTCGTGCTCGACATTGAAATGCCTCGCATGGACGGGATCGAGGCTTTGCCGAAGCTCCTGGCGATCGACAAGGATCTCCAGGTGATCATGGCCTCGACCCTGACCCAGCGAAATGCCGAAATATCTCTGAAGGCGCTGGCGCTCGGTGCGAAGGACTATCTCCCGAAGCCGTCCTCGTCACGCGAGATGATCGGTCCTGCGGATTTCAATAGCGAACTGATCGCGCGGATCAAAGGATTCGGACAGCAACGTCGGCGTCGCAAGGCCGAACCGGCTCCGTCTCCGACAGCTCGGCCACTGGCCGAACCGGCCAAGACGGCCGCCTCCCGTCCTGCGAGCACACCGGCAGCCGTCAGTCTACGCCCTGCTGTGACGACGGTTCCGGAGGTCATCGCGATCGGAAGTTCGACCGGAGGTCCGCAAGCGTTGTTTGAGGTCCTGAAGACTTTGGGATCAGGCCTTCGGCAACCGATTTTCATCACGCAGCATATGCCTGCAACCTTCACGAAGATTCTCGCCGAGCATATCAAGACGCGAACCGGGCTGAACGCAGCCGAAGCCATTGACGGTGAGCCTGTTATGGGCGGGCGCGTCTATGTGGCACCGGGCAACTATCACATGGTCATAAAG
>CALAHL010000167.1 GCA_937891725.1 uncultured Rhodospirillaceae bacterium
GCAGAAACAGAAGCGCCTGAGTCGGAGAGCCGTCCGTCACGTGATGTCCGAAACTCCACCCAAATCGCCGGGCAATGTCGGAAAGCCCCGCGCGATGGGTCTGGAGGCGCCTTAGATATTCCTCGCTCACCACCTCTGCACGCCCCAGAAGATGGGAGGCTTCGTTTTCCAAACCTTCAAAACGTACCCGTCCTGTGTAGGGAAAATTCTCCTCGGCCGGATCGGTGATCTGGAGCAGATGGCCCCGCACTCCTTCGCCGGCCCACCGGTTGACCAAGGCGTCCAACTCCTCCAACGGGGAGAATAGATCCCCGATCAGCACCACGCTCGCGTGCCGCGACAGCGGTTCCGACAATGGAAGGGAGCCGGCACCATTTCCGGTCGCGACCAGCAGCTCAGCTATCGGCTCAAGCGCGGGCCGTCCGGAGCGGGGGCGCAAGGATTCGCCCAGCAACGCGACCCGTTCTCCACCTTCGATTAGCAAAACTGCCAACGCCATCGCCAGCAGATCCGCCCGATCCCGTTTCTGCTGGATATCGCGGGCCGAGCTCCAGCGCATGGAGGGCGAAGGGTCCCGCCAGATATGAACAGTCTGGGCGGTCTCCAACTCCTTCTCGCGAACAAAGGTCGTCTGGCCGGTCGCGGACCGACGCCAATCGATCAGCCGTGCGCTGTCGAAGGATTGATAGTGTCGGAACTGCCAGAAGGCGTCACCGCCGCCGACCCGTCGTCGGCCGTGTGTGCCGGGTGCGACGGTTGCTGCCACACGCAGGGCCGCCACCAGCAGCGGCGGCATCTTGGCGGCAAGGGCCTCGGCATGATCGCGCAAGCGCTGTCTCCGTTATCCGCGTCAGCGATACTTGGCACAGAGCAAGTCGATCACCGAGTCGAGCGAAACCCCTTCCGCCCGGGCGGCAAAATTGAGCGCCATACGGTGGCGCAACACCGGAAGGGCGAGCGCCAAGACATCATCGATGGACGGCGACAATCGGCCGTCCAGCACGGCCCGTGCCCGTGCCGCCATCAGCAGCGCCTGACTGGCGCGCGGCCCCGGTCCCCAGGCCACATGGCGGGATACCTCAGCGATCGTACTCTCGGCAGGGCGGCCGGACCGAACAATATCAAGAACGGCATCTACCACGCTTTCGCCCACCGGGATCTGACGCAACAGCTGCTGCGCCGCTATCAGCTGCGCGCCGTCCAGTTCCGGTTTGAGATTGACGGTGTCGGTCCCTGTCGTGGCGATCAGCATGGTGCGTTCAGCCGCCAGATCCGGATAGCCGACCGTCACCTGCAGCAAGAACCGGTCAAGCTGAGCTTCGGGCAAAGGATAGGTGCCTTCCTGCTCCAGCGGGTTCTGGGTGGCCAGCACATGGAACGGCCGCGGTAGCGCGTGGGTATGTCCACCGACCGAAACCTCGTTCTCCTGCATCGCCTGCAGCAAGGCGGACTGGGTACGGGGGCTTGCCCGGTTGATCTCATCCGCCATCAGCAACTGGGCAAAGACAGGTCCTTCGATGAACCGGAAACTGCGTCGACCGGTGTCCGCTTCCTCCAACACTTCCGAGCCGATGATATCGGACGGCATCAGGTCGGGCGTGCATTGGATCCGCTTGTTGTCCAGGCCCAGAACCGTACCGAGGGTCTCGACCAGTCGAGTCTTGGCCAAGCCCGGAACACCGACCAGCAAGGCATGGCCACCGGCCAACACCGTCACAAGCGTCTGCTCGACAACTTCTTCCTGGCCGAAAATGACCTGTGCGACGCTTTGTCGGATGCGGACCATAGTCTCGCCCAGCGCCTCGATCTGCTGGACCGCCCCGGCACCTTGCGGGGTCGTCTGAGTATTTGTGAGGGTGGTAGCGTCGGTCATCGGAGCTATATTCCTCATATAAAGGGTCGAACCGGACTCCGCCTCAAACCTGATCGCCGGTCCGAGAGAGGGATGCGAGCGCTCATTCCGCTAGACCGACCAGTAGGCCGAGCCCCTAGACTGCGCCGGGTCACACCGGCCCCCGGAACCCGAAAGGCATCAAACCGTATCATGGGCGAAGACAGCATTCAGTCACTTCACGATATAGAGCGTATCGCGGCGGAAGCATCCGGCAAGGGCAACGGGACCACGATCGGCGAATATCCTCATCCCGATCGCGTGAGGCGCGACGCGAAACCACCCATCGATGGGGAAACCGTCGGCGATTTCAACATTAGGATCGGACGGGATGGAACATGGTTCTATCGGGGATCTCCAATCAACAGACTGCCTCTGGTGAAACTTTTCGCCAGCGTTCTGCGGCGAGGCGACGACGGAACATATCTTCTAGTCACCCCAGTAGAGCGGGGCACGATTCTGGTCGAGGATGCGCCCTTCGTCGCCATTGACATGGATATCGGAACGGAAAAAGTCTCCGACTGCGAAGAGCGCACAATGTTAACATTCCGCACCAATCTTGACGAAATGATGGTCGCCGGACCCGATCATCCTATCCGGGTTGAAATCGATTCCCAGACCGGGGAGCCTTGCCCCTATATTCGGGTACGGGACGGTCTGGACGCGCTGATCGCCCGGCCGGTGTTCTATCGGATGGTCGAAATGGCCGAAGAACGCGCGGTAGCAGAAGGTGCGGAGGTCGAATTGGGAGTCACCAGTCAGGGCATGTTCTTCCCGCTTGGTCGCGTCAACGCGGATCTGGCATCGTGACCACCGGGAGCCCCTGGTTCGCGGCCCTCAATCGACCTGGCTTCGTCGAGCGGTTCCGGACCTCGACCCAAGGCCGCGAACTCGAAGGGCTGCCGCACGCCTCGACTGCCTACTACGGCAGGACAACCCTATCCGGACGCGGAGATCACGATCTCAACCCGGGGATGACTGTCCCAGTAGACCGGCGACCGGCCGCCGTACTGGTTCCGATCGTGGCACGTGAAGACGGATTGTCCCTGCTGCTGACCAAGCGCTCTGAGACCTTGTCCGTTCACAAAGGACAGGTGAGCTTTCCCGGCGGTCGAGTCGAAGATCAAGACCAAAACATTGTGGACACCGCCCTGCGGGAAACCGAGGAAGAAATCGGGCTGAACCGGGATCGGATCGAAGTCCTGGGGCGCCTCGACACCTATGTGACACGCACCGGGTTCGAGGTGGTGCCGATCGTAGGACTGGTCACGCCTCCGTTTGAGCTGAAAATCGATCCGATAGAGGTCGACGAGGCCTTCGAGGTGCCTTTGAGCTTCGTGCTCGACCACGGCAACCACCAGCGGCACAGCCGGGAATGGCAGAACACCAAACGATTTTTCTGGGTCCTACCGTACCGGCATTACTATATCTGGGGCGCGACCGCCGGGATGTTGGTGAACTTGGCCGACGTGCTGACCTTGCCCCATGAACTGCCGACGCAACCTGACGACGATCTCGCCGGAAACCATGCAGCCGGCTGAGCACCTTACGCCACAACCCTGGATGACCGGCCGTGCGGCATCAGCAGTTTGGCGTTGCCTAAGTGCGGGCGGCGGCACGGCGCGGTTTGTCGGCGGCTCAGTCCGGAACGCCGTGATGGGTCTGCCGGTGACGGATCTCGATATGGCGACCAACCTGCCGCCGGAGCGGGTGATCGCACTCGCCGAGGCGGCGAACATCCGAGCGATCCCGACCGGCATCGACCACGGTACGGTGACACTGGTCGTTGACCATGTCCCCATCGAAGTCACCACCCTGCGGCGGGATGTGGAGACCGACGGCCGGCACGCGGTTGTCGCCTTCACCGAGGACTGGACGGCGGACTCGGCACGGCGGGATTTCACGTTGAACGCGCTGTATCTCGATCCGGATGGGACGATTTACGACCCGACCGGCGATGGTCTCGCCGATGCGCGGGCCGGACGGTTGCGGTTCGTGGGCGTGCCGGGGGACCGGATCCGTGAGGACGCATTGCGGATCCTGCGGCTGTTCCGTTTCCTCGCCTCCCATGGTCGGCAGGGTCCGGATCCAGATGCGGTTTCGGCGTGCGTGGCTCTGGCACCGCTTATCGAGACCCTCTCTGGAGAACGGGTTTGGACGGAGCTGCGAAAACTGCTCGTGGCAGACGGAGCCGCGAAGGCCCTGAAATTGATGGAAAGCACTGGCGTCGCCCGGCATCTTTGGGCCGGACCTGTGAAAACGAACGTGGCCTTGCGCCTGATTGAATTGGAAACCGCACTCAATCGGTCGAGCGATCCGGTGCGCCGGCTTGCGGCTCTGGCTTCCGATGCGGAGACCGTGGCGACGGAGCGGCTGCGCCTTTCAAGCGCAGACCGCGACCGTCTTGGACGCGCTTTGGCGGAGAAGCAGGACTCGCTGGCAAACGATCCAGCGCGCCGAGCGGCGATCTATCGATCAGGCGGCGAAGTGTTCGTCGATCGGCTCCTGCTGACAGCTGTGAACGCCATGACGGATCATCAGGTTTTGACGGCGGATCTTGCCATAATCGACAACTGGCTCGCCCCGCGGTTCCCGATCGGCGGCGCCGACGTTCTGGCGCTCGGCCTGGCACCAGGCCCGGATGTCGGCGCGGTCTTGCGTGCGGTTGAGGACTGGTGGATATCGGGAGACTTCACGGCGGACCGTGAAGCATGCTTGAGTGCGTTGAAGAGTCGGATCGAGGGAGACGAATGATGGACCAAGGCAAAGTGCGGGCGCTGGGGCGTGCGTTGGCGGCGGCACGGGGCGGTGGACGGATCTCTCTCGCCGACGGGCTGGTACCGGACGACAAGGCAGAGGCCTTCGCGATCCAAGCTGAGACCTTCGAAGTGCTGAGCGCCGGAATATCAGGCTTCAAGATCGGCGCGCCCGACCCCGACAGCGACAACATAACCTGCGCACCGCTTG
>CALAHL010000168.1 GCA_937891725.1 uncultured Rhodospirillaceae bacterium
CAGTAGATTGGATCCCGTCATAGTCGCCTTGAATTGCCGCTCGGGTTCACGTCGCACTTTACTCCCGGATTCCTTATCCACGAAATAGGATATGAGATTTTTGGCGGCCGCGAAAAGGGGGTCGGCGATCATCAATGAAGGCGATTTCAGGGCGTGCCCCGGTACGAACCGCGCTTGAGCCCCGCAAACGGCCCGTCTGGTGCGGTGTTCAGGCTGATGACACAGCTCAGAACGGTTGCGGGGGACCGGGAATTTTCGATCGATTCCCGTAGATTGTTTAGGGATTTTTTCGACAATCCGAGCATGCGCAAAAAACCCGGCCGCAAAGGGCCGGGTTTTTCGGAACGGTTCGACGTCTAACGCCAAGTCGATCTGGTTAGGCCGCCATCGGCTTCGCGAAGGTTTCGACGGTCTTCTCGACCCGAGCCTTCAGCGGGGCAATCGCCTCGTTGGTGGTCTTGACGGTCATCTCCGAGATCTTGGCGCTCTCGGACACGAAGGCATCGAACTGCGCCTTGGTGAAGGTGCTGTTCATGTCGACCAGCTCATTCACGGTCTTGGCCGCCATCGCGTCCTTGCTGTAAGCGACCGTCGCGTCGATCGAGCTCTGGGTGAACTTCGCCCATGCCTTGGAGACGTCTTCGAAGCCCTTGGTAAACACACCGAAAGACTTGTTCATTGCATCATAATTGGCCTGCGCAAGCTTGTTGGCCTCCTCGTAGCTCTTCATGACGCTCTGGGTCTGCTTCTCGATGTTGCCCTTGCTCATCTCGATCGCCTGATCGAAATTCTTCTGCATGGTCTCCTGACCAACCTTGGCCATCTTCTCGACGGTTTCCTTACCGGCCGAAAGAACGCTGTCGGCGGGGGTGGAAGTCGCGGTTTTCTTCGTGGTGGTCATATCTTGTCTCCTTTGCCTTCTCGGCAGTCTGGTCGCCGGGGCCCGGCGGATGTCTCACGCCGGGTTCGGCGGTCCGAATTGTCGTACGGCTCTTGTGCACCGCAACATATCCGATATGTGGGATATCGCCTCGCAGGGTCAAGATCTTTTTGTTGCGTTGCAGCAAAAAATTTCGAAACCCGCGCCATTCCAGGAGTCCGAGCGGAACAAGCACGAGAAATCTCCTTATATACCAGACACCCCCAACCCCCCTTCTAACATCCAAATCAATTGGTTATGGACAAGTGCTAAGACAGCGTCTAGATTAGCTCAACGGTGAAGGTAACTGCGCTGACAACCGGTTCCGGCAGGGGTTACACAACCCCCGCAGGGTACGGATACCCGTTCGGTTCGGCGCGGATCTCGAACACGACAGCTCGGTGGCGCGTATGCGGTGGGTTTCGACGATCAAAGGTTTGATGTGTGCGGTTCTGTTCGCAGGTGCGGTGCTGGCAAGTGGCGCGCACCCGGCCTCGGCGGCGAATAAGTATGCGTCGCTGATCATGGATGCCGAAACCGGCACCGTCCTGCATACCCGATACGCGAATTCCAAGCGCCACCCCGCGTCGCTGACCAAGATCATGACCCTCTACATGCTGTTCGAGGCGCTTGAGGAAGGACGTTTGAAATCCACCGATCGTCTGAAGGTATCGGCTCGGGCAGCGGGCCAACCGCCGTCGAAATTCTACCTGAAGTCCGGTTCGACGATCGACGTCAGTTCCGCCATTCGGGCGCTGGTCACCAAGTCGGCCAATGACGTCGCGGTGACCATAGCGGAGGCGATCGGCGGGACCGAATACAAGTTCGCGCTCAAGATGACGGACAAAGCCCGGGCCCTCGGCATGACCGGAACCACGTTCCGCAACGCCTCCGGCCTGCACCACCCGAGCCAGGTCACCACCGCGCGCGACATGGCGACTCTCGCGATCGCGATGCGCCGGGACTTCCCGGCGTATTACCACCTGTTCTCGACCAAGGCGTTCAGCTACGGCGGTCGGACCTACGCGAATCACAACAAGCTGCTCACGCGGTATGACGGCACGGACGGAATCAAGACCGGTTACATAAGCGCCTCGGGATTCAATCTGGTGGCGACGGTGGAGCGGAACGGCCGGCGGCTGATCGGCGTCGTGTTCGGCGGCCGCACCGGCTCGCGCCGCGACAACCACATGATCAATCTTATGAACACGGGTTTCAAGAAAGCGTCCGAGTTACGGGTCGCCGAGTTGTTGCCGCCGGTTCCGACCCTTCGACCGGCCATCCAGCTGGCGTCCGCGACGGCAAAGGCGACGACCCAGGTTCCGACGCCCGAAGGCGGACGGACGAAGGTCGTGACCGCCTCGGTCCTCCCCACCGCGCCGTCGGCCCAACTGGAATCCGGCTCGGTTGACGATCACAGCGATTGGGGAGTTCAGGTCGGCGCCTATTCGACGGAGATGCGGGCCAAGCGGTCGATCGCCACCGCCAAGGGCCATCTGCCGGATATGCTGGGCGAGGCGGAGAATCGGGTGGAAATTCTGGAGCGCCGCAGCGGCGCCATCTTCCGGGCGCGGCTGTTCGGGCTGACCGAGGACGAAGCACGGGAGGCCTGCCTCAGCCTGAAGCGGCGGCACCTGCCCTGCGTCCCGGTACCGGGTTCGATGGATCTCGGCGCCACAGTGGCGACCGGGAAAACCGGGTAACCCGGCGACCTTAGAACTCCGGAACGGCGACCCCGACCTTCTCCAAAGCCCCGCGCAGCAGCGCCTTGAGCCGGTCCAGTGCTGCCTGATCGTTCGCCTCGGCGCGGGCGACCAGGACGTCCTGGGTGTTGGACGCGCGCAGCAGCCACCAGCCATCCTCAGACGTGACCCGGACCCCGTCGACGGCGTTCACCTCGATGCCGGATACCCCGTCCAGATTGGCCTTCACCTCCTCCACGGCGGAGAACTTGCGCTCTTCCGAACAGGGGAAGCGGATTTCCGGCGTGCTGACGGTCTCCGGCAATTCATCGCGGAAATCCGACAGCGGCTTGTCCGCCCGCGCGATCAGCGACATCAGCCGGATCGCGGCATAGAGCGCATCGTCGAAGCCGAAATACTTATCCTTGAAAAACAGATGCCCGCTCATCTCACCGGCCAGCGGCGCGCCGGTCTCGGCCATCTTGGTCTTGATCAGCGAGTGACCGGTCCGCCACATCAGCGGCGTGCCGCCCAGCGCCGCGATCCGGTCGAACAGCACGCGGCTGGCTTTCACATCGGCGATCACGGTCGCCCCCGGATGCTCGGCCAGAACCTCGGTCGCATAGACCGCAACCAGCTGATCCCCCCACAGCACCCGGCCCTTGTTGTCGATCACGCCGATCCGGTCGCCGTCACCGTCGAAGCCGATACCCATATCGGCCCCCATGTCGGCCACCGCCTTACGCAGGGTCTCAAGGGTTTCGGGCAGGGTCGGGTCAGGATGGTGATTCGGGAAGGTCCCGTCGACTTCGGGGAACAGCACCTGGTGCTTGCCCGGCAGGATCTTCGCCAGCGCCTCGGTCACCGGACCGGTGGCCCCGTTGCCGCAATCCCAGACCACTTTGAGCGGCCGGCCCGGCAGATAATCCTTCATCAGACGATCGACGTAATCCTGGAACAGATCGACGGTCTGATAGCCGCCGGCACCCTCGACGAAATCACCTTCTCCGGCAATCACCCCCAGCTTCTGGATGTCGGCGCCGAAGAACGGCCGCTTGCCGAGCATCATCTTGAAGCCGTTGTAGTCCGGCGGATTGTGGCTGCCGGTGATCATGATTCCACCATCGGCATCCTGATTGTAGACCGCGTAGTACAGCATCGGGGTCGGACAGCCGCCGACATCGATCACGTCGATTCCCGCGGCCTGCAGGCCCGCCGCCACCGCCGCCGCCATCTCCGGCGAGGACAGCCGGCCGTCGCGACCGACACAGACCCGCTTGCCGCCTTCGCGTGCCACGATCGAGCCAAACGCGTGACCCAAGGCCCGGGCATCCGCGGCGGCCAGCGTCTTGCCGATCACCCCGCGCACGTCGTATTCGCGCAGGATCGTGGGATCGAAGGTGTAAGCTGGCGTGCTCATTCGGCTGCCTCCCGGTTTTTTTTAGGGCTCTCGACGCCGCGACCGATGCAGGTATAGGTGATCCCTGCCTCCCGCATGACATCCGGCTCGTAGACGTTGCGCAGATCGACCACGATCGGCGACTTCAGGGTAGTCTTCATGCGCTTCACATCCAAGCCGCGGAACTCGTTCCACTCGGTCACGATGACCGCGACGTCGGCGTTCGTCATGGCGTCGTAGGCGCCTTGGGCATAGGTGATGTCGGGCAGCAGCTTGGCCGCTTCATCCATCCCTTCGGGGTCGTAGGCGCGCACAGTCGCCCCCGCCGCCAGCAGCGCCGGCACGATGTCGAGCGACGGGCTGTCGCGCATGTCGTCGGTGTTCGGCTTGAAGGTCAGCCCCAGCAAGGCGACCGTCTTACCCTGGACCGAGCCGCCGCAGGTCTCGATGATCCGGTCGACCATACTGCGCTTCCGCTTGTCGTTGATGTCGACCACGGTCTCGACGATCCGCAGCGGTGCGCCGTAATCCTGCGCGGTCTTGACCAGCGCCAGGGTGTCCTTCGGAAAGCAGGAGCCGCCATAGCCCGGACCCGGGTGCAGGAACTTCTTCCCGATCCGATTATCAAGGCCGATCCCGCGGGCCACGTCGTGCACGTCCGCACCGACCTTTTCACACAGATCCGCCATCTCGTTGATGAAGGTGATCTTGGTCGCGAGGAAGGTGTTGGCCGCGTACTTGATCAGCTCGGAGGTCTCGAGCGAGGTGAAAACGATCGGCGTCTCGATCAGATAGAGCGGCCGATACAGCTGGGACATCACATCCCGCGCCCGCTGGCTGTCTGCGCCGATCACCACC
>CALAHL010000169.1 GCA_937891725.1 uncultured Rhodospirillaceae bacterium
CCATCTTTGGTCCGGCTGCTATGCGACTTTTCGGGCTGGGTTGATTTGGGCCGCAAAGGCGCTGGGGTCACCAACCCTTGGATTCCTTCCGGCCGGTGGCGAGGGGACGACGGTGTCCCTCGGTCGGGTTTCCGGCGGCGGCGGCGGCAGCTTCGGCGGGACCGTTACTGTTGGTTCGACGGGCAGCGGCGACTTGCTGGAGATTCAGAACCCCATTCAAGGGCTGAATTTTTGCTTCGCGATGTAAGGCATCTTTCCGAGCCGAAGCTGAAATCCGCCCGTCATGTGACAGCACCCGGCGGCACAATCACCTGTTGAGATCCCGAAGCCGGTACAGGACATCCAGTGCCTGCTTCGGGGTCATCTCGTCCGGGTTGACCTCGCCGAGCGCCACCTCCACCGCACTCGGCTGTCGTTCGCCGGCGACGGTCGCGCCACCCGTTCCGCCCCCCCCTGTTCCGCCGGCGCGCGGGCGGGCCGCGCTGAACAGCGGCAGATCATCGACCAGATCCCTGATCGCCGGACCGGACGGATCCTGTTTGGTGCCGCCGCCACGCTCCAGCCGCTCCAGAACCTGGGTCGCCCGCGCGATCACCGCACCCGGCAAGCCCGCCAGTTTCGCCACATGGATTCCGTAGGACCGGTCGGCCGCTCCCGCGATCACCTCGTGCAGGAACACCACGTCGCCCTGCCATTCCTTGACCGCCATCGAATGACAGCTCAGCGCGTCCAGCCGCTCCGCCAGCGCCGTCAGCTCATGATAATGGGTGGCGAACAGCGCCCGGCAGCGGTTGGTCTCGTGCAGATTCTCGACCGTCGCCCAGGCAATCGACAGACCGTCATAGGTGGCGGTTCCCCGGCCGATCTCGTCGAGGATCACCAGCGCGCGCGGCCCCGCCTGGTTCAGAATCGCAGCGGTCTCCACCATCTCGACCATGAAGGTCGAACGACCCCGCGCCAGATCGTCGGCCGCGCCGACCCGGCTGAACAGCCGGTCGACCACACCGATCTTCGCCCGGCGCGCCGGCACATAGGCGCCGATCTGGGCCAGAATCGCGATCAGCGCATTCTGACGCAGAAACGTCGACTTACCCGCCATGTTCGGCCCGGTCACCAGCCAGATCCGATCCTCCGGCCCCAGCACGCAGCCATTGGCGATGAAAGCACTTGGACCCTCCGGCAGGGTCGCCTCGACCACCGGATGACGGCCCGCCTCGATATCGAAGACCAGATCGTCGGTCACCTGCGGGCGGCACCAGTCCCGGTCGACCGCCAGGTCCGCCAACCCCGCCGCTACATCCAGCCGTGCGAAGGCCGCACCGGTCACCGCGATCTGATCGGCCCGCGCCAGGATGCGGCCGACCAGATCGGCGAAGATCGTCAGCTCGACCGCCAGCGCCTTGTCGGCCGCCTGTGACAGATCCCGTTCCAACTCGCCCAGCGCCACCGTGGTGAAGCGGGCGGCATTGGCGGTGGTCTGCCGGTGAATGAATCCGTCCCGCCCGATCATCTTGTCGGCGTGGGTGGTGGTCACCTCGATGAAATAGCCCAGCACATTGTTATGCTTGACCTTGAGTGAGGAGATCCCGGACTCCTGCGCGTATTGCGCCTGCAGATTGGCGATCAGCCGGCGGCTCTCGTCCCGCAATTCCCGCAACCGGTCCAGCTCGGGCGCATAACCCCTGGCGACAAACCCGCCATCCCGCGCCAGGATCGGCGGCTCGTCCGAGACCGCGTCCCGCAGCACCGCCACCAGTTCGGCATGCTCGCCAAGATCGTCCAAGGCGCGCGCGATTGCGGTGGGCGGCGTGTCGAGCGGCCCGGCCTTGCCGACCGCGTCCCGCACCGGGCCGGTCTCCGTCAGCGCGTCGCGGATCGCGGTCAGATCCCTCGGCCCGCCCCGATCGAGCGACAGACGCGACAGCGCCCGGTCCACATCGGGGATCGATTTCAGGATTCCCCGCAGCTCCGAGCGTGCCCGATCCGCCGTCACGAAGTAGCCGACGGCATCCAACCGCTCGTCGATCGTGGCGGTATCGGTCAGCGGGGCCGACAGCCGCGCAGACATCATCCGCGCACCGGCACCGGTGACGGTGCGGTCGATGGTGGCCAGCAGGGAGCCGCGCCGCTCTCCCGTCAGGGTCCGGGTCAGCTCCAGATTGCGCCGGGTGGCGGCATCGATTTCCATCACGCCGCCCGGCCGCCAGCGGCGCGGGGTGGACAGCCGCGGCAGTTTGCCCTTCTGGGTCAGCTCCAGATAATCGACCAACGCACCCGCCGCCGACAGCTCGGCCCGCTCGAACTGGCCGAAGGCGTCCAGGGCGCTCACCCCATAGACCGCTTCCAGCCGCCGCCGTCCGTTGTCGCTGTCGAACCGGGCACCCGGCAGCGGGCTGGCGGCCCGCCCGATCTCGGTCAGGGCCACGGCCAGGCGTTCATCGGCCATCAGCTTCTCGGGCAGCAGCAGTTCGCTGGCCGCCAGCCGGGACAGGGCCGCCTCCAGCCCCAGGATGGTGACCGTTTGGGTTTGCAGCTCACCGGTCGACATATCGACCCAGGCCAGCCCCAAAGTGCCACCGGCTTCGGCAAGGGCGGCGAGATAGTTGTGGCTGCGGGCGTCGAGCAGAGTGTCCTCGGTCAGCGTTCCCGGCGTGACGATTCGGACCACCGCCCGCGCCACCACCGATTTGGAGCCGCGTTTCTTGGCCTCGGCCGGGTCCTCGGTCTGCTCGCACACCGCGACCCGGAAGCCCTGACGTATCAGCCTCGCGAGATAGCCGTCGGCCGCATGGTGCGGCACGCCGCACATGGGAATCCGCTCCCCGCCGCTTTGGCCGCGATGGGTCAGCGTGATATCGAGCGCCGCCGCCGCCGCCTCGGCGTCCTCGAAGAACAGCTCGTAGAAATCGCCCATCCGATAGAACAGCAGACAGTCGGGATGGGCCTGTTTGACCGCCACGTATTGCTCGAACATCGGGGTCGCGCCGACCGCCCGCGCCGCCCACCGGTCTGCCGCTGGGACTTCATCTGACGGGGATCGGGGATTGGGATCGACGGCCGGATCGCGCACCGCGCGGCTCCTTCAATATAAGAGAAACTGAATGTCTTTGCGCGGTCGCACGCTAGCATGCGGGCGCCGGTGACCGCCACACCCCGGACGGCCCAGAGGCATCGGGAAATCCTCGGTCCGCAAGGCGGTTGCGAGACGGGGTTTCCCCGGCCCGCTCCGGAGGCTAGGCTGAATTCATATCCGGGTCGATTCGGCCTGGACCTTATTCACGTTCAGAGAAAAACCGGTGGCGGACCCAACCGCGCGGGCGGCTAACGACCCACGCGAACGCCAGCGGTTCCGGGAGGCCACGCATGTCGAATGAGTCCATGACAAACGCCGAAGAGGCGTTGCAATTTCACTCAACCGGACGCCCCGGCAAGCTTGAGATCACCCCGACCAAGCCGCTCACCACCCAACGGGAACTGTCGCTGGCTTACTCGCCGGGCGTCGCCGTGCCCTGTCTGGAAATCGAGAAGAACCCCGCCTGCGCCTACGACTACACCGCCAAGGGCAACATCGTCGCGATCATCTCGAACGGAACGGCGGTACTGGGCCTGGGCGATATCGGCGCGCTGGCCTCCAAGCCGGTGATGGAAGGCAAGGCGGTCCTGTTCAAGAAATTCGCCGATCTGGACGGGATCGATCTGGAGGTCGACACCCGCGACGTCGACGAGTTCGTCAACGCGGTCCGCTATCTCGGCCCCAGCTTCGGCGGAATCAATCTCGAGGACATCAAGGCGCCGGAATGTTTCATCATCGAGCAGCGTCTGAAGGAACTGCTGGATATTCCGGTGTTCCATGACGACCAGCACGGCACCGCGATCATCTCGGCGGCCGGCCTGATCAACGCGCTGCACCTGACCGGCCGGGACATCCGCGACACCAGGCTGGTGGTGAACGGCGCCGGGGCCGCCGCGATCGCCGGCGTCGAGCTGCTCAAGTCCATGGGGATGCCGAGCGATCACATCATGCTGTGTGACACCAAGGGCGTGATCTATCAGGGCCGCCAAGAAGGCATGAACCAATGGAAATCGGCCCACGCGGTGGTCACCGACCGGCGGACGCTGGCCGAAGCCATGGACGGCGCCGACGCCTTCTTCGGGTTGAGCGCCAAGGGTGCGGTCACCAGGGAGATGGTCAAATCGATGGCCGCCCAGCCGATCATCTTCGCGATGGCCAATCCGGATCCCGAGATCACGCCACAGGAAGTGGCCGCCGTCCGGGACGACGCAATCATGGCGACCGGCCGGTCCGACTATCCGAACCAGGTCAACAACGTGCTCGGCTTTCCTTATATCTTCCGGGGCGCATTGGATGTGCGCGCCTCGGAGATCAACATGGAAATGAAGATCGCCGCCGCCGAGGCGATCGCGGCGCTGGCGCGTCGGGACGTGCCGGACGAAGTGGATGCCGCCTATTCCGGCCGCCGGCTGCATTACGGCCGTGATTACATCATCCCGGCACCTTTCGATCCGCGCCTGATCGCGGTTGTCTCCTCTGCCGTCGCGAAGGCTGCGATGGAGACCGGCGTGGCCTCGAAACCGATCGAGGACATGGACGCCTATCGGGCCGAACTGAACGCCCGGCTGGATCCGACGGCCGCCAGCCTTCAGACCCTGTTCGACACGATCCGCCAAAACCCCAAACGGGTCGTGTTCGCCGAGGGCGAGGAAGAGAAGACCATCCGTGCCGCCGTCAGCTTCCAGCAGGGCGGCTTCGGCCATCCGGTGCTGATCGGTCGTTCGGCCCGAATCAAGGAGACCATCGAGAGCGTCGGGATCACCGGGGCCGAAAATCTGGAAATC
>CALAHL010000170.1 GCA_937891725.1 uncultured Rhodospirillaceae bacterium
CCCATCGGCAACCCGGTCAGGCTGTTCTTCAGAGTCTGCTCAAACCCGAGGAATTTGAGGATGGATTCCGAAACCGACGGATGGAACCGTAGACCACCCTTGTAGGGTCCCAGCACATGGTTGAACTGGACCCGCCAGCCGCGATTGACCTGCACCGCGCCCTGATCATCCAGCCAGGTGACACGGAAGCTGAGGGCCCGGTCCGGTTCGGCCAGGCGGTCCAGAATACGGGCGTCCCGGTAATCCTGGTTGTCCATGACCAGGGGGGCCACCGATTCGGCAACCTCCCGGACGGCCTGAAGGAATTCGGTTTGGCCCGGGTTCCGGGCCTCGACCCGATCCGTGAAGCGGGAGAGGAAAGACGTTATTGTTTCTGCCATGCGGCTTCACCTAGAGCCGCAATGCCCACAGTCAACGCCGCACAACTGACGTCAGTCGCCTATTTTCCGACGAAACTCGGCTTTTCCTTCGCCAGAAACGCCTTGTAGCCGCGCTGGAAATCCTCGGTGTCGAAGGCCTTGAAACCCTCAGCCCGCTCCGCCTCACCCAATGGCTCCGGGTTCATCAGGCGATAGACGAAGCTCTTGTGCCAGCGGGCGGTCAGCGGCGCGCCTTCGGCTATCTTGGCGGCCCATTCATGGGTGGCGGCCTCGACTTCGGCGTCCGCGACCACCTTGTTCACGATGCCGTGGTGATAGGCCTCCTGCGCGCCCAGAAGATCCCCGACCAGCAGAATCTGCAGCATCGCGTTTGCGCCGTATTTTTTGACCTGAAACTCAAGCTCCTCGCAGGATTCGACCAAACCCAGCCGCTTGACCGGCACGCCGAACCGGCTGCTTTCGCCGCAGATCCGCAGATCGCACAAGGTGGCGAGGCCGAAACCGCCGCCGACGCACAGCCCCTCGATCAGCGCGATCGTGGGATGGCGGCAGTTGATCACGGCGTTGCCGGCGGGTGTCGAGACATCGGCATACGCCCGCGCCGCGTCACTGTCCTTGCGCACGGTCTCGAACTCAGAGATGTCGGCCCCCGCCGCGAACGCCTTGCCACCGGCCCCGCGCACGATCACGCAGCGCAGGTCCTCATCCGCGTCCAGCGCCACAAACACTTTGTGAAGCGCCTGGAACACGCCCAGGTTCATCGCATTGTGTTTGGCTGGACGGTTCAGCCACACAGTTGCAATCCGGTCCTGGATATCGACCAGCACGTCCTCGGTTCCGGACAGCTCGGAATTTCCTGTCGCTGCGCTCATTCTGCGGCCTCCTTGCCGGGCAGGTCCGCGAGATGGGCGGCACCGTCGCGGCCCATCTCGGCGATGTCGTCGTCCGAATAGCCCAGCTCCCGCAGGACCTCGGCGGTGTGCTGGCCAAAGATCGGGGCTGGTGCCGCGACCCGGCCGGGCGTGCTTTCGAATTTGATCGGCAGGCCGATGGTCTGGACCTCACCCGCGACCGGATGGGTGACGGTTGGCACCATCTGGCGGGCGGCGGTCTGCGGGTCGTTGTGCATCTGGATCACGTCCAGGATCGGGCCGGCGGGAATCCCCGCCTCCTCCAACACGTCCAGCCAATAGGCGCAGCTCTGGGTCTCGAACCGGGCGTTCAGCTCGGACTCAAGCTCTTTCAAGTGGGCGAGCCGGTCGCCGTTGGTCTGGAACCGCGGGTCGTCCGCAAGCTGCGGCGCCCCGATCAGACCCAGCATCTTCTCCCAGAACACTTTCCCATTGGCACCGATATTGATGTAGCCGTCCGAGGTCCGAACCGCCTGATAGGGCGCGTTCAGCGGATGCGCGGAACCCATGGCGCGCGGGGCCACGCCGGTGGCGAACGCGATGGCGGATTGCCAATAGGTATGGGTGATTCCGGCCTCGAACAGCGAGGTGTCGAGCCGTTGGCCCTCGCCGGTCTTCAGGCGGTGGGAATAGGCGGCACAGATCCCCAGAGCCAGCAGCAGCCCCGCCGTGATGTCACACATCGGTGCGCCGACCTTCACCGGCGGGCCATCCGGCCGCTCGCCGGTGATGCTCATCAGCCCGCTCATACCCTGCGCGATCAGATCGAAGCCGCCGCGCTTGGCATAGGGACCCGACCGGCCGAAACCGGAGATCGAGGCGTAGATCAGCCCCGGATTGGAGGTCTTCAAGGTGTCATAGCCGAGGCCCAGCCGCTCCATCACGCCGGGGCGGAAGTTCTCGGTCACCACATCGGCCTTCTCAATCAGCTTGCGCAGCGCGGCGACCCCCTTCTCGGTCTTCAGGTCCAGGACCACGCCGCGCTTGTTGCGGTTCATCATCATGAAGGCTGCGGGCTCACCGTTGATCTCCGGCGGGGTCGCGCGCCTGCTGTCGTCGCCGCCCGCGATCTTCTCGATCTTGATCACATCGGCGCCCATATCCGCCAGCATCAGCCCGCAGGTCGGCCCCGCCATGTGATGGCACAGCTCCACCACCGTCATCCCGGCCAAGGGCCCGAACCCCGAATTCGCCATTGTCATCCTCCCAGATCGCTCGGTTTTACCGTTGACGGTATTTGCCCATGGCGAGCGGCGCGAGGTCAACCGGTGGGATGGTGGTCAGGGTCTCTTGCAGGCAGAGCCTTCAATACTCGACGAGTCGTGCCTTCAACATGTCGCCGTGCGAGGTCGGACGCCTGTTCAGACTGTCCATTTGCGACAAGTTCCAGCAGTTCCGAATGCTCGGCCTTGGATGTCGATCGGTTGCCGCTGCTGCTCCACATCAGTCGCAAGGCCCGTTCGAACCGGCTGCGAAGGGCTCTTACAACCGCAACTGTGACCGGTCGATCGGATGGTGCGAAGAGCACGTCGTGAAACCGGGCGTTGGCGAGCATTAAGTCCTGAGATGTCTTCGCAGCCGTCATATCACGAAGCGCGGCCTCGCCTGCCGCACGGTCCACGCGGTCCCCGCTTTCGGCGGCTATACGAACCAATTCAGGCTCGAGCAAAGCGCGAAGTTCCCCTATCTCCAATATCTCATCCCGATCAAGCGGCGCGACGACACTTCCTCGATTAGGCATGGACTGCACAAGGTTTTCTGCTTCCAGCCGAGCCAGAGCTTCTCTAACAGGGCCCTGACTGCTCTCGAACATCGCGGCAATATGTCCTTGCCGAAGAGCGCTCCCCGGAGGCCGATCCCCATTCAGGATTTCTTCTCGAAGAACATCCGCGATCTGGTCAGAGATCAATCGTCGTTTGTGGGTGATCGGCATGGCCTAGCTTCGCCAGTTCAGGTCAACAGAGTTCAGTTTTGCCGGTTGACGGCT
>CALAHL010000171.1 GCA_937891725.1 uncultured Rhodospirillaceae bacterium
CCTCTTGCCATTGTGATCACACTGGCATCTGGATCTCTGTCGATCGCGCCGCGCCCCGCTATGGCCCAGGACATCCAGCGTATCGCTGCGGTGGTCAACGACGAGATCGTCTCAATCCAGGATCTGCGCGAGCGGGTCCGAATGGTGATCGTCACCTCCGGGCTGCCAAACTCTCCGGAAGTGGCCCAACGGCTGGCCCCTCAGGTGCTGCGGACCCTTATTGACGAACAGCTTCAGCTGCAGGAAGCCGCCCGACTGAACATCTCTATCACGGAGGAGGAGCTTGCCCAGGCGCGCTCGGTGGTCGAGCAGCGGAACAATCTCCGACCGGGTCAACTCGATCCGTTCCTGCGCAACCTTGGGATCGAGCCAAGCACGGTCGAGCGGCAGCAGCGGGCCAATATCGGCTGGGGTGCGTCCGTCCGACGCCGCTACGGCAACGATGTCGCGGTCAGCCAGGAAGAGGTCGAAGATGAACTTGCCCGGATCGCCGAGCAGGTCGGCAAAACCCAAAAACGTGTATTCGAAATCCTTCTGACGGTCGATAGCCCGGAGGACGAAGTTCGAACCCGGGAATTGGCAGAGCGTTTGGTACGGGAGGTGCGCGCAGGTGCCCCTCTGGACAGTGTCGCCCGACAATTCTCCCAGGCCTCCTCCGCCACAAACGGCGGCGATATCGGCTGGGTCCTCCCCGATACGATGGGCGAAGAAGTCGCAGGTGTTGTGGCCTCTCTTGAGAAGGGCAAGGTGTCGGATCCGATCCGAACGGTGTTCGGCTATCAGATCCTGGCGATCGCCGACACCCGCGTGATTGAGGCGTCAGCCCCTGGTCAGGCGAAACTGGATCTGAAGCAGGTCTTTCTGCCGGTCCCCAGAGACGCCTCTGCCGACGCCCGCAGCGCGCAGGTCGCACTCGCCGAAGCGGTTTCCGCGACCGCGCGGGATTGCGCCGACATGACCTCACTGGCGGAAGAGGTCCAGTCTCCTGTCGACCCCAACTTCGGCGAAACCACGCTTGCCGAGCTTCCCGACACCATGCGCTCGATGGTGGCCGACCTGGAGGTCGGTCAAACGACCCAGCCGATCGAGCTTCCCAACGGGGTCATGGTCCTGATGCTCTGCGCCCGCGAAACAACCGGCAGCACGCAAGCCGAAGCTGAGCAGATCCGGCGGCAATTGGAAAACCGACGGTTCGAGATCCTGGCGCAACGATATCTTCGGGACTTGCGGCGAAACGCCTTCGTCGATGTCCGGGTCTGATCCGATGGTAAACGCCCCGCTCATCCTCACACCCGGCGAACCGGGAGGTGTGGGCCGGGAGCTGGCCATTATGGCTTGGCTTGGCCGTGGAACCGCGTCCGGCAACACCGCACCCTTCGTGCTGATCGATGATCCGGATGCCCTGGCAGCGCGGGCGAGCCGCCTCGGGCGTAGCCTGAAGATCGCCACCATCGACCACCCGAGTGAGGCGAACAGGGCCTTCACCGATGCCCTTCCGGTTCTCTCTCACCGCTTCGCGACCGAGGATCGACCGGGAGAGCTCGACCCCGCCAATGGCAGCACCGTGGTCGGCGCGATTGAGCGGGCGGTGGATCTGGTGCAGGCCGGTGTCGGATCGGCGGTTGTGACCAACCCGATCCAGAAGGAAACGCTCTACCAGGCCGGTTTCAAATATCCCGGTCACACGGAGTATCTGGCGGCCCTGGCCGGACCGGGTTTCAGACCGGTCATGCTGTTGGCGGCGCCTGAGCTCCGCGTGGTGCCCGTCACCATCCACGTTCCCCTATCCGCTGTGCCGGGCCTGCTGACGACTTCGCTGATCGTTGAGACCGCCAGGATCACGGCCCGGGCGCTTGAGCTGGATTTCGGTATCGACCGACCCCGCCTGGCGATCGCCGGGCTGAACCCGCATGCGGGTGAAGGCGGCGCGTTGGGACAGGAAGACGGAACAATCATCGCACCCGCCATTGACCAGCTGCGGGCGGAGGGGATCGACGCCTTCGGCCCGGCCCCCGCTGATACCCTGTTCCACGCCGAAGCCCGGGAAACCTATGACGTGGCACTCGGCATGTATCACGATCAGGTCCTGGTTCCGATCAAGACGCTGGATTTCTGGGGTGGCGTGAACGTGACCATCGGTCTGCCCTTCATCCGCACCTCACCCGATCACGGCACCGCAATCGGCCTTGCCGGCACCGGGCGCGCCAAGCCGGACAGTCTGGTCGCGGCCCTCAAGCTGGCGGCCCAGATGGCGAGCCGACGCGCCCATGCGGAGCGCGCGGCGTGACCGCACCCGAGGTGGAGGCCGACCTCCCGCAAGACCCGATTGCCCGTGCCGTGCTGTCGCTTCCTCCGTTGCGGGACGCCATCGCCGCGGCGGGGTTGAGCGCCAAGAAAAGCCTGGGTCAGAATTTCCTGCTCGATCTCAACCTGACACGCCGGATCGCGCGCGCTGCTGGATTGGTTCCGGGCGGGCTTGAGACGGGCACCACGATCGAGATCGGGCCGGGTCCCGGCGGGCTCACCCGCGCGCTCCTGATCCAGGGCGCGACCAAACTGGTGGCGGTGGAACGGGACGAACGTGCGATAACCGCTCTGTCGACCTTGGTCGAGGCGTCCGGTGGGCGCCTGGAACTGGTCTGCGCCGACGCCTTGGATATCAACGCCGAGGATCTCGGCCCCGCACCGCGCCGGATCGTCGCCAACCTGCCCTACAATGTCGGCACGCGACTGCTGCTGAACTGGCTGGAGACGCCGGAGCGCTTCGCGTCCTTCACCCTGATGTTCCAGCGCGAGGTGGCAGAGCGGCTGGTGGCGCCCGCGGGCGGCGAGGCCTACGGGCGGCTCTCGGTCCTGGCGCAATGGCTCTGCCGGGTGAAGATCCTGTTCGACGTGCCCGCAACGGCTTTCACGCCTCCGCCAAAGATTAAGTCGAGCGTGGTGCAATTGGTCCCGCGCGAAACACCGCTTGCGCCCGCCGACCGGGCCGATCTGGAACGCGTCACCGCCGCCGCCTTCGCGCAACGCCGGAAGATGCTGCGTCAGAGTCTCAAGGGCCTGGGGGGCGACGCGTTGCTGGAGCGCGCCGGGATCAAACCGACCGAACGCCCGGAACAGCTCTCGATCGAGGACTTTTGCCGGATCGCGAACGCGCTCTAGGCACGATCAACGGATCCGGAATCGCTTCGCGGATTCGAATACGATCCGGGTCCTCCTCTATCTATATGACAGGGGCCGGATCGGCGGATATCCAAGCCTTTCCTCAATTCCTCGGGGGAAAGACTCCATCGGTATTGATGCAGGCCCGCATGCCGAGGGACGGGCTTTGAGTGGAAAACGATGCGCCTTGCCCGGTCATGCCGACCGCGACCGTGCCTTGGGGCGCGGGGAACTTCAGTTCGAAGGGCATCAGGTTGGTGTCCGTGTCGCCCGAACTGTAAAGATCGAAATAGGTCCCCGACACGCTTGCGAGATTGTATGTGGGACCGGGGACCTGTTTATCGGCGCTTGAAGTGGTCGCGGGTATCTCGACCTCGGTCACGACAAATGCCGCATCCGGAGTAAAGGTCGCCGCGTGCGAATGGCTGGGCATCTGCTCGACCGACATTTCTTGGGACTGCGCGCCGAAGCTCTGTCCCTGGCCGACAGGCTGCAAGCCGGGTCCGGTGCCGACATGCACGGGTGCCCGTCCTCGCAGGTCGGGAAGCGCAAAGGTGGCTTGGCAATCACCACCATAGGCGCAGCCGATCGTCGCAAACAGCAACTGATTGGAGGCTACCTCCATCAATTGGCCATTCGCCTCGGCGTATCCGCTCGGACAGTAGCCTCCGGCCGTGTAGCAGATTGAGCCGACATAACTGTCCCGTTGACAGGCCTGGGCGTCGGATACCCCGACCGTTCCTCCAACGATCATCGCACCAAAAAATACTAATGAGCGTACAGAGTTATTTTTTCTCATACCCGTTCCCTTTCTGGAATCCCCCGAAAACTGCCTGTAGACAACGGATCTGATCGTTGCACATCCCGACCACAGGATCACCCATGATTGTGTTCGGCTTGCATTGATCGGGGAAACGGGGCGGCTGATAAACGCGGGGCGAACAGAAGGGTTCACAGAGTAGGGCACAGCCTCAGTCGCGGCCCTCGCGCAGCCTCTTCATGAAGTCCGGCAACCCGATCTGGCGGTCCCGCTTCAGGCGCTCGGCACGCAGGATCGCGCGGACACTGGCGACGCTGGACTCCACGTCGTCGTTCAGAATGATGTAGTCGTATTCCGGGTAGTGGCTCAGCTCGTCGGCCGCCTTGGACATCCGTTGGGCGACCACCTCGTCGCTGTCTTGAGCACGGGTCTTCAGACGCCGCTCCAGCTCTGCGACCGAAGGCGGGACAATGAAGACGCTGACCAGATCGTCGCGCATCTTGGCTTCGAGCTGTTGGGTGCCCTGCCAGTCGATATCGAACAAGACATCCTTGCCGTCCGACAGTGCGTCCTCGACCGGCCCGCGCGGAGTCCCGTAGTAGTTGCCGAACACCTTGGCATGCTCGAGCAGTTCGTCCCGGTTGACCATCAGCTGGAAATCTTCCGAGTCCTCGAAAAAATAGTCCTGGCCGTGGACCTCCCCCGGACGACGCGGTCGCGTGGTCGCCGAGACCGACATGCGGATCCCCGGCTCCTCCGCAAGCAGTCGCCGCGAAATCGTCGTCTTACCCGCGCCGGACGGGGACGACAGCACAAGCATCAAACCGCGACGGGATATCGCCACAGACCTCTCCCAACTCTATTCGATGTTTTGGATTTGCTCGCGGAACCGCTCGATCCGTGTCTTCAGCTCAACCCCGATATTCGTGAGATCGAGGGTGACGGCCTTGGAACACAAAGTATTGGCCTCGCGGTTCAGCTCCTGGCACAGGAAATCCAGCTTGCGGCCGACGGCCCCCCCATCAGCCAGCAGCGCCCGGCACTGGGCCACATGAGCCGCAAGCCGGTCGGTCTCTTCGCGCACATCGGCCTTGGTGGCGAGCAGGGCCAGTTCCTGGGCCAGGCGCTCCTCCGACACCGGGGCCCCGCCATTCGTCAGCACCGCGATCTGCTCGTTCAGCCGATCCCGCAACGCCGCCGGCTGCGCCTCGGCCCCGGCTTGCGCCTGGGTAAGGAGAGCGGCGATCTCGTCCAGATGCACCTGAAGAGCTGCCACGATCCGGTCGCCCTCGGCGCGGCGCGCCGCAACCAGTGCGTCCAGCGCAGCATCCAGATCCAAGAGCGCGCTGACCTTCAGCTGATCGACGACTGCCTGATCCGGCGTGCGGTCCACCGTTTCGACCACGCCGCGCACCTGGAGAATCTGATCGAGATTCGGGGCGGTCGGCATGATCAGCCCTTCCGCCTCCAACTCCTGCTGCAGGATCACCAATTGGCGCAGAAAGGCCTTGTTGACCACGAGTTCGGTGGTCGCGCCCTCGTCCTCGGCGCGTTTGAGGGTCCAGTTGGCCGTCACCGATCCGCGGCCCAGGCGTGCCTGAATGCGCCCCCGCACCTCCGGCTCCCAGCCCTCGACCAGAGACGGCAGGCGGCAGCGGATATCGAGCCCCTTGGCGTTCACCGAACGCAGCTCCCAACTCCAACTCCAGGACATGGAGCCACCCGTGTCACCTGCGGTGACGGCAGACCCGTCGACCCGGCCGAAGCCCGTCATGCTGAAAGGAGCGGTGCTGTTCGACAAAATCCGTATCCTCTCGACTGCGCCTGTCCGAAGCCCCAAAGGGGAGGGTTCAACGCCCATGAGACCGTCTTATATCCTCCAAGTTGCGGTTCGCATACCTTGAACCGGCATCATCCTCGGCACCATTCCCAACACAAATCAGGGACTTCCGCGAAATGACAGCCACGCCGCGCACAATCCTGATTTCCGGCGCCTCCAGCGGGCTGGGCGCCGCTATTGCCCGGGCCTATTCAGCGCCCGGCGTGATCCTGTTCCTGGGTGGGCGGAATCGGGATCGGCTGGAGCGTGTTGCGGCGACCTGTCGGGCGTCCGGTGCCGAGGTGCATCCGAAAATCATCGATGTCACCGATATCGAAGCCATGCGGCATTGGGTCGTGGCTTCGGATGCAAAACGGCCGCTCGACCTGGTGATCGCCAACGCCGGAATCTCCGGCGGCACATCCGGGCTGGACGGCGCGGAGCCCGAAGACCAGGTCCGCCGCCTGTTCGATGTGAACGTCGGCGGGGTGATGAATACGGTTCTGCCGATCATTCCGATCCTGTCGGCGCGGAGAGCCGGACAGATCGCGATGGTTGCCTCGCTCGCCGGATATCGTGGGATTCCGGGTGCGCCCGCCTATTGCGCCTCGAAAGCGGCCGTCAAAGTGTTCGGCGAGGGGCTGACCGGGACCCTGCACGGCTTGGGAGTCGGTGTTTCGGTCATCTGCCCCGGCTACGTCCGCACTCCGATGACCGATGCGAACGGGTTTCCGATGCCGTTTCTGATGGACGCGGACACCGCGGCGCAGATCATCAAGCGCGGGCTGGCGAAGCGAAAGGCTCGGATCGCGTTTCCCTGGCCGATGGCGACCGCCGTCTGGCTGCTACAGGCCTTATCGCCCGGTTTGATCGAACCGATCCTCCGGCGGTTGCCGAAGAAATGACGAACAATCAGTTCCGTTGCCGCTCGATCTTGCGCCAGGCTCGGACATTCCGGTTGTGCTCAGCGAGGGTTTTTGCGAACGCATGACCGCCAGTCCCGTCTGCGACAAAGTACAGGAAATCGGTCTTCGCCGGATTGAGAACGGCGGCAAGCGAGGCCTCACCGGGATTGGCAATCGGACCGGGCGGCAGCCCGTCGATCACATAGGTGTTATAGGGCGTCTCCCCTCGCAGATCCGCTCGGGTCAGCGGCCGGCCGAGGCCGGTGCCCCCTGCCACGCCATAGGCCACGGTCGGATCCGACTGCAGCCGCATGCCGCGCCGCAAGCGGTTGACGAACACACCGGCCACCAGAGGCCGCTCCGCCGCGACTCCCGTCTCCTTCTCAACGATGGAGGCGAGGATGACTGCTTCTTCCTTGCTCTTGATCGGGAGATCGTCGGCCCGCTCGGCCCATAGCCTCTCAAGGCTGCCGGCCATGGCCGCCTTCATCCGCACCAGGATATCGGCCCGCGAATCCCCAAGGGAGAAATGATAGGTCTCCGGCAGCAAAACCCCTTCGGCCGACACGACATCAAGTGTTCCGACAAGACCTTCGGCCGCATTCAGCGCGTCGATGATTTGGTGGCTGGTCAGGCCTTCCGCGACGGTGACCCGACGGACCACCGTCTTGCCGGACACCACGATGGCCAACGCGTCCTGTTGACTGATCCCGGCGGGAAACAGGAACTCACCAGCCTTCAGGGCACGGCCTTGTCCGGTCGCGCGGGTGGCGTAGACGAAGATGTTCGGATCGGTGATCACGCCGGCCTCGGCCAAGCGCCGTGCTATACCCTCCAAACCGGTACCGGAGGGGATCACCACTGTTGTGTCGGAGACCGACGGTCCGGGATCGGTAAAGGCCTTCCAGCCCATCGCGGCCATGAAACCACCGATGACCGAAAGCGTCAGGAAGACAGATGCCAGCCGTATCAGCCAGCGCACCATGACGCGTCAGACCTTGCTGAAGACCAGCGAGGCGTTGGTCCCGCCAAACCCGAAGGAATTCGACAACGCCGCTTTGATCTCGCGCTGCTTGGGTTGATGCGGCACCAGATCGATCCCCTCGGTTCCCTCCTCGGGCGCGTCCAGATTGAGGGTCGGCGGGGCGACCTGATCCCGGATCGCCAGAACCGAGAAGATCGCCTCGACAGCACCGGCAGCACCCAACAGATGTCCGATCGAGGACTTGGTGGAGGACATAGACATCCCCGGCAATGCGTTCCCGAACAGGCGCTTGACCGCCCGGAACTCGATCATGTCGCCAACCGGGGTCGAGGTTCCGTGGGCGTTGACGTAATCGATGTCTTCCGCGTTCAGACCGGCTCGCTTCAAAGCGGCCTGCATCGCCCGGAATCCGCCGTTGCCATCTTCGGCAGGTGCCGTGATGTGGTGCGCATCACCGGATATTCCGTAACCGACGACCTCGGCCAGGATGTTGGCCCCCCGGTTTTTGGCGTGCTCATATTCTTCGAGCAC